>JAKPOE010000106.1 GCA_029548025.1 Spirochaetota bacterium | reverse complement strand
TAAAGAATTATCGCTCATTGAGCGTGTCATCCGTGTGGAAGAGGAATTAAAAGCCTTAAAAGAGATAGAAAAAGCACGCTTTGAGGCAATGGAAACTCGCTTTGCAGCTATTGATACTCGCTTTGAAGCAATAGAAAAACGTTTTACCAACCTGCAGTGGTTTATAGGCATTGGCTTTACTATCATCAGCATACTCATCGCTGTGTTTGGTCTTTTTGTTGGGAAATAAAAAATTTTTTTAAGAATAAAAAAATTATTTGACTTTATTGTATTATTTCTTATGTATAGTGCAATTTTATTTACAAAAATCAATATGTGCTTTTTTATGTACGTTAGTTATGTAATGTAGTATAAAAGTATATTTTTTTTTAATTTTCATAGCTCTCCCTTTTATAAAAAATTAAACTTTAGTACATAAAAAGACGATTATAGATAGATACGGTGAAGTGCGCACATGGAGAGGAGGAAGTCAATGACACCACAAAACTACTGGGCTTTCCCTAAGGAGATACCCCTTGAGGAGGTGCCCCGCTATTCCAGTATTTTTGAAAAGATCAACGAGCCAAAAACAATTCAATTTGATTTAACCAAAACTGAGTGGATTCACTCATCATTTATTGGTTTTTTAATCTATGCAAAACATCTTGCTGCATCCAGAGGGGGCAAGCTTTATATCATTCCTTCCCCGGCAGTTCAGCATATCCTTGACCTGATGAACCTCAGGGAATATCTGCTCCACTAACAATACATAAAAAAACACTTCTGCATCGACTGCACATGATTCAGGATAACCTTCTACATTTCAGGATGACTGCCGCTAAATATTTCCATCACCCTTTCGGTAGCTTTTATACATTTTTATACATTATATAAAATTGCTAACGTTAAACAAAAAATTACCACTGAATCATTCTGAATTATGACAATGGCGTGGTATATAACCCACTTCAAGACAAACCAAAAACAAAATTAAGAAAACAAACCCTTACTAAAAATGTTGGGAAAAAGCATTGTTTTATAGTAACTATCGCCCAAAAAGTATGTGTCAATGAAACACACACAGCACTGTGCGTTTCATAAAAATTATTGATACAAATTTTTCTTCGGGCCAAACATTTTTATGTTGTCACTGGCGCTATATACTATATACTGTTACATGAAGGATAATACAATGGAAAGCTGTAACATCAATCCAAAAAAGAAGTTGCGCCTTACTGAATCGGTACGCGGGTCAGGGTGAGCTGCAAAGATAGGTCCGGCGGACCTTGATGCAATAGTTAAAAAGCTCCCCATCACCTATACCGGCAATGTGCTTGTCGGCATGCAGACGGGCGACGATGCCGGCGTGTATAAAATCAGTGATGATGTAGCAATTGTTCAAACTGTGGATATTATCACTCCCATAGTGGATAATCCTTTTGTCTTTGGAAAGATTGCAGCGGTTAACAGCATATCCGATATCTACGCTATGGGAGGCACACCCATTACAGCCTTAAATATTGTATGCTTTCCCGTTACAACATTTACCATGGATGTGCTGGAAAAAATATTACTGGGCGGGCTTCAGACGTTACAGCAAACCGGCATACAGCTCATTGGCGGTCACAGCATTGATGATGTTGAACTTAAATATGGACTGGCGGTAACCGGGCTTATACATCCTGATGCCATAATTACCAATACCGGCATACAGCCAGACGACGTTATTATCCTTACCAAGCCGCTTGGCACCGGAACCATCAATACAGCCATAAAAGCCGGCGTTGCTGACAGCAACCACATTGATGAATGTATTAGCTCCATGACTACAATCAATGATTGCATGGCTGGCTACCCATACCCTGAACATATCCATGCCATGACCGATGTAACCGGCTTTGGGCTCATAGGTCATCTCAATGAAATGCTTGGCGATAGTTCCCTTGAAATTGTTATCAATACAGAAGCAATCCCCTTTCTTAATGGGGCAACCCGATACGCTGCCATGGGACTTCTTCCCGGCGGATTATACCGCAACAGGGATTTTGCCGGGAAACGCTGCACCATCCATTCCAGCGTTAAACGTGAAATTGCCGATCTGCTGTTTGACCCGCAAACATCGGGCGGGCTTTTGATTGCCGTATCGCCTGATAATGCAGGCAAAGTCATTGACTACAGTGCAAAAAAAGCTCTGTGCACAGCAATAATAGCTAACTGCCGCAAGGCTGACAGTGCCCATATTTCTATTGAATAGAGTACTGAACAATGAAATATTCAGATGATAAACGAAGAGACCTTATTAAAAAAATATTCTGGGATTATGAAATAGATATAGAATCCTTGCTAAACCACATTGACAATGGTACTTTGCCCAAAGCAAAAGAACAAAAGCTATTTATTCGCTGTCTGGAACATCTTCCATGGCATTGCGTTGTAGGTGTTTTTGGCTTTGACAAAGCTAAAGAGCTATTAACCGATGAAGTGATACAAAAAGTATGGCCTGAAGAAAGGAGTGATCATTTTGCAACCCTTAAAAAAATTCTACGAGGAGAACCTCTACCCACTACAAGATGGGATTCTGAATTGCGTAAAAAACTTAAATCTACCGTTTTATCTTACCGGTGGTACCGCACTCAGTAGAGGATATTTTAATCATCGATATTCTGATGATATCGATTTATTTACCAACAGTAATCCAGATTTCAAAAGCCATAGTGATGCAATAGTACTTACATTAAAAAATAATACATACGCCATTGATACTTCAACAATGATACTGTCGCAGGATTATGTATCGTTTTATGTTTCATGTGAAGGGTTAAGCAACATTCAATGTAAACTTGATTTAGTGAATGATAAAGCACCACATTTTGGCATAATCCAGCCTACGCCAGTCTATTATAAAACTGATGATTGGTATAATATTTTAATCAATAAATTTACCGCACTATTCCGATTAGAGATAAAAGATTTTGTGGATATCTGGATTATTGCAAAAAATAAAAAATTTAATTGGGATGATATAATCACAAAGGGGCGTGAAAAAGAGCTGGGATTAGATGCAATAGTATGCGCACATTTAATGAAAACAATTTCATTTGAATTATTACCTACTATTAAATGGGCAATAGATGTTTCATTTGATGAATTTTTAAAAGATATGGACACAATTGCTATTGACCTTTTGAAAGGATGTGATAATTCACTTGTTACATAAAATATTTTTTCAATTTGTTTTTGACATTCTGTTATAGTAACCATATATTTTTGTATTGGAAGCGGATGAGATCTGGTGGTCTCTGCGGTCTTCAAAACCGCTGGCTGCCCTTACCGGCAGCGGCAGGTTCGATTCCTGCCCCTTCCGCATTTTAAAATAGGCAAAACCTTGCTGCTTGCTCATCTGTAAGGTTTTCATTGCACAGGATGGCAGATATGTACAAACAAATTCCTCAGGTACAAAAGCTTTTAGAAGAAGAAGCAATACAGCCGTTCATAACAACTATCGGTCACCCTTTTGTGGTTTCTGCTATTCGTGATACTCTTGACATGGAGCGGAAAAATATTGCAGATGGCAAGCCATTTGATTATGCATCATTAATTGGGGCGATAGTTGCCCGGTGCAGGGCAATATCCCTTGAAAAGTTGCAACGCGTCATTAATGGTACCGGCGTTTTGTTGCACACCAATTTAGGACGGGCTCCATTGGGCAAAGAGGTACTGCAGAGCATTGCTCAACAGCTTTATGGATACTGCAATCTGGAATATACCATCCCAACGCAAAAACGCGGTAAACGAGGCGGCTTTGCCGAAAAGCTTATATGCACGATAACCGGCGCCGAAGATGCGCTCATCGTCAACAACAATGCTGCCAGCATATTTTTGATACTTCATCACTTTGCACATGGTAAAGAGGTGGTTATATCCCGTGGCGAGCTCATACAGATTGGCGGTGGATTTAGAATCCCTGATATCATGCAGCAGGCAGGTTGTACCCTTGTTGAGGTGGGCACAACCAACATTACCCGGCAAAACGATTATATAAAGGCTCTGACCCCCAATACTGCAATCATCCTGTCGGCTCACCGCTCCAACTTTTATATGAAGGGATTTACCGATAGCCCTACCCTGCAGCAGCTTGCAGCATTAAAAACGGATTCGCTGCTGCTGGTAAAGGATCTGGGCAGCGGAAATTTTATCTTTAATGATGAGGACAATGTTTCACAGGCATTAAACCATGCTGATATTGTTTGTTTTAGCGGTGATAAGCTGTTAGGAGCATGCCAGGCTGGCATTATTGCCGGCAAAAAAGCATTAATTGAAGAGTTGAGAAACAATCCATTGATGCGCATCATGCGTGTGGATAAAATAACCTATTTCATTATCCAGGAGGTATTGCTACGGTATGCCAATCACCAGCATTGTACCCTGCCGGTATGGGATATGATGAAACAGGATGTTACTATCATTGATAAAAAAATAAAGAAGCTTATGAAAAAACTAAACGCTGATATTAAACCATATATACACCATACCGCTTCAAAAACGGCATTTGGCGGCGGCGCTATGCCCCACAAGGTGCTTCCCGATTATGGTATAATCATTGCTATTGACGGTAAACGTGCCGGTGATATAGCACATCACATGGTACATCAGCCGGTGCCCATCATTGGCTACATTCAAAATGACGCGTACACCTTAAATTTCCGCACCATCGATGATAATGACATCGCCAGCATTGCTGATGCAATCAACTCATTATTGCCATAGGTACACGGTATGTATGTCATTGGAACTGCCGGACATGTTGACCATGGTAAAACATCGCTGATCAAGGCACTTACCGGGATTGATGCCGACCGACTCCCCGAAGAAAAGCAGCGCCACATGACCATCGACATTGGTTTTGCATATATTACCCTTCCTGCCATTGGCATGGTAAGTATTGTTGATGTGCCGGGACATGAACGCTTTATCCGTAATATGGTAACCGGAGCATGGGGCATCGATATTGGGCTTCTGGTTATTGCTGCCGACGACGGCTGGATGAAACAGACTGATGATCATGTAAAGGTTTTATCCATACTGGGGATACCGGCAATGGTTGTTGCACTTACCAAAATTGATACTATAGAGCAACAAACCCTTCCACAGGTACTATCGCACATAAATGCCATGCTTGCTACCACTCCTTACCGGCAAGCACCTGTTGTACCCTGCTCGTCCATAACGGGAGAGGGAATTACTGCTCTTAAAGAAGCCTTAACCAATGCAATTATAAAACTGCCAGTGCCCACTACCGGCAACAAACCGTACCTGCATGTTGACAGGGTTTTTACCGTCAAAGGTGCTGGCACGGTTGTTACGGGCACCAGCAAAAATGGAAGCTTTGCACTCAATGATACCATCACCATAGTGCCTCATGCCACAAAAGCGCGCATACGCCAGATACAAAGCCACAATACACAGCAGCAGCAAACGGATGTATCACAGCGCACCGCACTGGCGCTTGCAGGTGTTGAAAAAACAACCTTACAGCGCGGTGATATCATTGTCAGGGAAAATTTTTTTACATCAGCCACACACTGCATAGCATACATTACGCATACATTTACGCAGATTAAGAACAATCAATGGATTGAGGTATTAATTGGCACTGCATCATACGATGCTCAATACACCATGATAAGCGATAGCAAGCCGATAGTAAGGCTTAAATGTAAGCAAGCGGTGTGGCTGTATCCTTCACAACGTTTTGTGGCAACGTTGCCGGGGGGGCATGCTATTATTGCAGGCGGTTATATACTATGTCATAACTATTCAGCGTTGATAAAAAAAGATCCCGTTATCCATGCAATAACAAACAACAACAGCATTGAAGCAAATGCAATTTTGTGTATTGTTGCATGCAATCCTTTTATAACAAACCATGCGCTGAAAAAACTTTTCCCTGATGAAAGTGCTGTTGCTAAAGCAATACAGTTACCTGTACAACAATCACTGCTGATGCTGATTGATGACATAGTGCTTACTCAGTTTCAGTATGACACTGCCGTAAAGCTGCTGAAACAATATGCCGGAACTGATACAACTACCGTGGATATAGCACAAAGGCTTTCCATTCCACACAATCTGGTTAACCACATCATGGCACAGTATGGCTATGGCAAAAAACTAAATGGTGAAATGAGCGATGCTGAAAAGCACCTGCTGCAGCAGCTATTGCAAAAAGGCATAGAAGGCATTAATCCTAAGGACTTTCAACGTCATAAAAATATACTTGATAAGCTTATAAAATCAGAAAACGCAATTGTCATTGACAGGGAACTGCTGTGGCACAGGGATGTTTTTTTACACTATGCTGAAAGCATCATGGCACATTTTAACACCAATAAAGAATTAACCGTACAGCAGGCTAAAGAAATAACAGGACTGTCAAGGAAATATGTTATTCCGCTACTCAATGCGCTGGAACAAAAAAAATTCATTAAACGCTATGGCGATGTACGGCTGAAAGCATAACTATTTAATTTGCATGATAAAATAAAATTGTACATTATTAGTTGACTTTTTTTGTACATGGTAACTATACTTGTAAAAAATAAAAGTAATTAAAGGAATTGCTATGGCACTTTTTACTCCGAACATAGACAAACTAAGGGAAAAAAATGATATTCAGGGGCTTTTAAAATTAACAAAACACCGCAAAGCAGAAGTACGCCTCAATGCGCTGCTTGCACTGGTTAAAACCCGCGATCAATCAGTTACTCAAGAATTAAAAAAACTCATAAATGACCCTGACCCTCGTGTTAGAACTATCGCCACCATAAAATTTGGTGATATTAATGACCCGGCAATAATAGAAAATCTACGCTCAATAATCATCTCAGGTTCACAGCGCGATAAAATTGAAGCGCTTCGTGTATTGAGCGAGATAGGTCCAACGGATGACCTGGAAATATCAAAAATTTTATATTTAGCCTTCAAAGATAAAAAGATGATGGTTTCCATTGAAGCTATACGCACAATGGGATATCTAAAAGATAAGTATGCCATACCTCATCTGGTTGAAGCACTGGACAGCAAACATTACCAGATAAGGGTTGAAGCAACCAGAGCATTGGGTATGATAGCAACTGAGCAGGCAATTGACCCGTTAATTGGATGTCTTGTTGACAATCATGCTGAAGTGCGCAAAGCTGCTCATGATGCTCTGAAGAAAATTGGAACCGACAAGGCGCTCAAGGCTATTACCGATGCACCATTTATGCTGCTGGTAAAACACATGACCGAAGGCGGCTCGCAACGCGAGGAAACGGTAAAGCAGATTGGTCAGTACAGGATAAAAGAAGCCGCACCTCTTCTTATTAAAGCCTGCAATGATGAATTTAAATCAGTTCGTGCGGCTGCTGCCCGTTCTATTGGCATATTACGCGAAAAAAGTGCTGTTAATGCGCTCACCAAACTATTAAACGATCCCTACTACGATGTGCGCCTTGAGGCTGTCAGAGCTTTAGAAAAGATATTTGATCCTCAGGCGCTGAAAGCCATTGAAAAAGCAATGAGCGATTCCAATAAAAATGTCCGTGATGAAGCGCGCGTAGCGTATTATTCCCTTAAATCCCGGCTGGAAAAAGTTTACGAAACGTAGATCAGGATTGCTTCATGATACTTGGCTTCAATATTGGCAATACCAATACCGTTATGGGCATTTACGATGAGGATAATCCAGAGCCAGTATACGCCACTACCTACCCTACCCGACAAACAATACAATCCGATGAACTATCGCACATTATATATAATACTTTGAAACAATGGGATAAACGCCTTGCGTCCAGCATTACCGGTGTTATCTATTCAAGCGTGGTCCCACAATCCAACACAACATACAATAAAACCATTGAAGAACTTTTTAAGGTGACAGTTCATAGCATAACACACCTTTCAAAAATGCCAATCAGGATAGAATATGACAATCCTGCACAGTTAGGCGTGGATAGGATAGTAAACGCCGTTGCTGCTTTTACCGATTATGCATGCGATTGCATCATAGTGGACATTGGTACTGCCATTACCTTCTGCCAGCTTACACAAGGGGTATTACGGGGAGGAATAATAGCACCAGGCGTAAAGGTAGCAATGAAGGGTTTAGCACAGTCTACCGCTCAATTATTTGAAGTACCTTTTGAAAAACCACCCTATATTATTGCTACTAATACCAGCGATGCCCTCATTTCAGGCTTTTTTTACGGCTGGATAGCGCTTATAGAGGGAATTATAGGCAAAATTCAGTCAACGATGGGCACCTGCATGGTCATTGTAACCGGTGGGATGGCTGAAATACTCTATCCGCACCTTTCAATCTCAGCTATTGTTGACCATTCATTAACCATGCGTGGTATTTTTTATTTGTATAACAGTAACCGCTAAGCGTGTAAACATAAATAAAACAGTCCTACTATATTAATATTCACAAAGTTATCCACACTATCCACATTGACAGCATCTCATGACATTAATTTACTAAATTAATTGGCTTATCGCTGCTACACGATTACTATGTCACATTACTACACTGAAATATCAGTAAATTTTTTGATTGAGCCTTATATAAATGCTGGAAATACGAGGAGTTTCATTGCAATATATTTTTATAAATATTTTTTGTTTTTTTTTAAAAATTTTTTTATGACTATTCTATTGCAAATTAACATAAATTAATTTCTGTTAATTTTTCAATTTTGTGGATAGCGTGACAGATAAACATTGTATTGCCATAATTATTGTTTTGTTGTATTTACACCCGCTGCTGCTCAAGAAAAATAACTCAACGCATATATAGGTTTACTGCCATCCAATACGCAAAATTATGAAAAAATTTATAATTCTACTATAATCAAATAATTTTTGATTGTCACAATTATTTATTATGTCCTATCATGTACACTGAGTGTGCGCTATACCATTACCCTTTACCTCTTTTGAAGGTGAGTGGCGATAATTAGGTTAATCATTCTATTGTTTTAACAAGGAGATTGCTGTACAATGAATAATTACGAGCGTTATACACGCATATTAGCCCGTTCGGTTGACCATATTTTTAAACATTTTCTTTATGACAATGATATCAAAGAGGTCTTTACCAATCAATCAACACCGGATGACCCCAGGGTAACCATCCAGCTTGACGGAACGATGAAAGGTGAGCTCATCATAAATTTTCCCGAACAAACTTTACATCAGTTGACTAAAAATTTTTTTATCAATGCAAAAGGCAATATAAAGAAATACTATCCCGATGTAGCCGGTGAGGTTGCAAACCTCATAGCAGGAACATTTATAAATCAGCTTCAGTTTATAAAGCATAATCTCAAACCATCACCACCTGAATACAACGAAGAACATACCACTTTAAAAACACTCTATGAAAATATAAATCTTTCATTTGAATCACGGTTTGGCGGTTTTGACCTTGACTTTTACTATAAAGATCTATTGCACCAATAATGGCTGTCATAGATTATATCATCATCGTTATATATTTTCTGTTCAGTATTGGCATTGCTTTTCTTTTTTCCCGACGGGCGCGCACTAACACCAGGCAATTCTTCCTTTCCGGTCAAAGCCTTCCATGGTGGATAACCGGTACAGCCATGGTGGCAACAACATTTGCAGCCGATACCCCCCTTGCGGTAACCGAGCTTGTCCACAGCGGAGGTATTGCAGGTAACTGGCTATGGTGGAATATGGTTGCCGCTAATGTTGTTACCGTGTTTTTCTTTGCAAAATTATGGCGACGCTCTGGTGTTTTAACCGATATTGAGTTCATTGAGCTGCGCTACAGTGGCAAAGAAGCATCATTTTTACGAGGATTCAAGGCATTATATCTGGGACTTTTTGCCAACTGTATCATTATGGGCTGGGTAAACGTTGCTCTGGCACAGATTTTAGCACATCTTTTTAACATAAACCATTCATACGTACTGTTCATTGTCATTGCAACAATGCTCTTTGTGGGACTCTATTCTGCAATAGGCGGCTTATGGGCTGTTGCTGTTACGGATTTTGTTCAGTTCATTATTGCTATGGGTGGATGTATTGTGCTTGCAGTGGTTGTCATTGATCATCCGCATATACAGGGCATCGATGGTTTAATTCAGTCCATACCCCAAAATGCTCTTTTATTTTTCCCCTCTGGCGATAGTTCCTCCCTGCCGCTCTCTGCCTTTTTGTTGTTTATTGGTGTTCAGTGGTGGGCATCGTGGTATCCGGGGTCAGAGCCAGGCGGTGGCGGCTATGTTGCACAGCGTATGATGTCTTCTAAGGATGAAACACACTCATTAAAAGCAACACTGTGGTTTACCATAGCACATTTTGCCTTACGACCATGGCCATGGATAATCGTTGCCCTTGCAACCATGGTGCTGTATCCCACTATCCCCGCTGACCAATCCAAAGCCACCTATGTTTTTGCAATACGCGATTATCTGCCTGCCGGCTTAAAGGGTATGCTTGTTGCAGCATTCTTAGCGGCATACATGTCAACCATTGCCACCCATTTAAACTGGGGAAGCTCGTACCTTGTGAATGATCTGTACCGACGATTTATAGTAACGGGAAAAAGTGAAAAGCACTATGTTTACAGCGCACAGGTGTGCACCACATTGCTGGCAGTTATTGCAAGCCTGTTAATCTTTGTTATCGATTCAATATCCGGAGCATGGACATTCATTATTGAATGCGGTGCAGGCATAGGGCCGGTGCTCATGTTGCGCTGGTACTGGTGGCGTATCAATGCATGGTCGGAGATTATAGCCATGATAGCACCCATCCCCGCGGTTATTATATCGCGGCTGGTACTGCATATTGCCTTACCCTATAATCTGCTCATCATCGTTCCATGGACCACAATCTGCTGGGTGATGGCAACCCTTGTAACCCAACCTGTCAAACATGAAACGCTGACAGCATTTTATCACAAGGTACAGCCTGAATTTGGGTTTGAGCCCATACGCAAAGCGCTCCATTATCCTCCGGGTAACTATCAAACATGTATGATACTTTTATTCCAGACCACACTTGGCATCATAGCCACCTACTCGCTGCTCTTTGGCATAGGGGCAGTGTTGCTGCACAAAACAGGAGCATACCTCTATCTCATTGCATTTGTCGTCAGCTTTATGCTGGTCATCTATTCTTTTCGCATGACAAAAAAATAATAACATCATTATGTGCGATAGTTACTGTATAGTGTACCTGCTTTGTTAAAAAGTAACAAGGCACCGTGTCAATCCAAGCTTATCGCCTGTCAATCTGAACCAGGTGAAGAATCCCACCGTTTTGTGTGCCGCTGGCATTCTGAGCGGAGTGAAGAATCTTGTCGTTTTGTGAACGAATATATTCTTCTGGGATTCGCCCCTCAGAATGACGAAAAGGGATATCGTTATTATGATTCCATTACATTTATGGATAGAATGTAATCATTGCAAAAATTTTTATTTTTGTAAAGCAACTATCAAAATATTTTTTTTTACTATTCCTGAGCGCGCTATTTTTTTATTGATCCTTTATACTTTATTTTGTATAAATTTTACCATAAGTCTGGACGGAATTAAATTTAACCATGAGCATTGTTGAAAAATTAGCACAAGTTATTGCCCATGATATGCACCTTGATGAAAAAACTATCAACGAGCTGCACGATCTGTTTACCATAAGCGATGACGATACAAAGGCAATAGAAAAAATACAGGAAATCATAAAATTGTCACCTGATTTCTGGAAAAATTTCTATAGCCGGTGTTTAAACGATACTGCATTGCAAAAAATTAATTCTGATTCACAATTTTTTAAAAAGCACAAACGTGCCATTATAGACTATTTTATAAAATTACCGGAACAAAAAATTGATTATGATTATTTCATTAGCCGCTTTGCCATAGGCATACAGCTTGAAAAAGCTACTGTAGAGCCAATTCTGTTTGCAAACATCTTGAGCAATTTGTATATACAGCTCATACAGTATTGTGAGGATATAATTCATGATACATCACTACTTACAGAGATAATGCAGTCATACTTAAAAATTGTTTTTTTAGATTTAACATTGATACTGCATGCCTATTTTTTTATGAAGGAAAAAAAGCTGTCCGATGCAAAAAAGGAACTGGAGCGCCTGGGAAGGTCATATCGTTTAATCCATGAAATCAATGATCTTATTGTTCGCACAACCGATGAAAACACCCTGTATGAAAATGTTGCTAAAATACTGGTTGTCGTGGGCAATTTTGACCTTGCATGGATTGGTATGGTCGATAAACAGCTCAATGTAGTACCGGTTGCATCGTATGGAGAAACCCAGTACCTGAATGATATATATATTAACATTGACCCATCATTGCCCGAAGGTAATGGACCTACGGGAACTGCAATCCGGGACAAAACCATAATCAGGATTAACTACCCCGATGAAGATCCGCGCTTTAGCCCGTGGAAGGAACGAGCCGCCAAATTTGATTTTAAATCCATTGTAGCAATACCCATCATCGTTGATGACAATACCCATGCAATTGGCGCCATTACGTTATATTCGCATAATGAACACTTTGTCACACTGGGTGAAGCGGCACTTTTGCAGGAGGTTGCCAATGATATCTCCTTCGCGATAGACCACATACGAAAAAATAAAAAGATTGAAAAGATCCTTTTTTATGATGAGCTTACCGGTCTGGGGAATTACAATTACTTTTTATCTGCCCTGACCTCACAGATACAGTTAGCTTCATCACAAACGATGCAATTGGCCGTTGTTACTATTGATATTGATAACTTTACTGCCATCAATAACTCATTTGGCTTCAACACAGGCGATGCTATACTGCGTGAATATCGTAACCGACTTCAAAATAGTATAGATGCAAATCTTATTGCACGCGATGGCGATGAGTTCTTCATACTTTATCCTTACATTGATGAGATGGGGCTGACATCCTTTATCAGCGACCTTAAACTGATAGCCACAAAACCATTAATTGCTATGAGCCATGAACTGGTTATCTCGTACTGCATCGGTATTGCAACCTATCCAAACGATGGCAAAACTGCTGAGGAGCTTCTTAATAAATCAAGGATTGCTCTGACCGAGGCAAAAAAGAAGGGAAGCAGCAGTATATGCTACTATTCAGAGGAACTTTTTCAAAATAGCATTCAAAAAATTGCTCTGGAAAAGGAATTGCGCAGTGCACTCAAAAACAATGAATTTACCCTTTACTATCAGCCAAAAATAGCTGTAGCGTCGCGTAACATTTCAGGGCTGGAAGCGCTGTTACGATGGAATCACCCGGAAAAAGGCTTGCTGCCACCATCTGATTTTATTGCTATTCTGGAATCATCTGATATGATAATCCAGATAGGGAAATGGGTTGCAGCAGAGGTGGCAAGGCAGGTGCAGATTAATCCAATGTTTCAGGAAAAAAGTTTTATCATGTCATTTAACGTATCCCCCAATCAATTTTATGATTCAGCATTTATATTTGATATAATCAAAATAGTTAAAAGCTCGGCTATTAATCCCTGCAATTTGGAAATAGAAGTAACTGAAAATATTTTAATGTCGGATGCAGAGAATGTCATTGATACCTGCAATAAATTACAACAATTTGGCATTAACATCTCAATAGATGATTTTGGAACAGGGTATTCGTCACTATCATATCTTAAAAAGATGCCGGTATCTACTTTAAAGATAGATGCATCGTTTGTCAATGGCTTGCCGCATAACAAAGATGATGTTGAAATTGTTAAAACCATCATCCTTTTAGCCCACTCACTGGGTAAAAAAACCATCGCTGAAGGAGTTGAAACCAGGGAACAATTAGATGTTCTTGTAGATTTAGGGGTTGATGAGGTTCAGGGATATTATTTTTCAAAACCAATGCCCATCCATGAATGTGTTGATTATTGTAAAAATTTTAATCCCGACAATTATTTTTAACAAAAACAATATCCAGTAATAGTGCAGTATCCATCCTGGTACTTTGCTATCAGGCACATCATAGTAATAAAATAATTCCTTGACTTTCATTGCCATGCATACCCTTTTTATATAGAAGTAATGATACACTCAAGCTTTCAAGGAAAAACCCATGATTCCCAGTATAGGTAAATGCCATGCAGGTAGCAGTAGCAGCAATGGCAAAACTTTTTCATCACTATGAAGAATAACACCATGAAGGCAAAAGCAATAGCCCTGTATTCTGGTGGACTGGATAGCCTGCTTGCTGCAGCGATAGTTGCTCGTCAGGGAGTTGAGGTTATTGGACTGCACTGCATTTTGCCATCAGTTGACCCCCAAAAACCTCCCGATAGCCTTGCGGCTGCACAACTGGCAAAGCAGATTGATCTTCCACTGGAATACTATCGCTGCGACGAACAGTATATGCAGGTTATTGCACATCCAGTACATGGCTATGGTAAACGTGCAAATCCATGTATTGACTGTAAAATTTTCTTTTTACAAAAAGCAAAGGAGTATATGCAAAGGCATAATGCTTCATTTGTCATTACCGGTGATGTGGTTGGTCAAAGGCCCATGTCACAGTACAAAGCAATGTTGCGACATATAGAAAAAGAAAGCGGGCTTGAAGGGATACTGCTACGCCCGTTATCGGCAAAGCTGCTACCACCAACCGTCCCTGAACAAAAAGGTATTGTCAACAGAGATATGCTCTATGCTATATCAGGTCGTTCACGTCAGCAGCAGATGCAATTAGCACAGGATTCAGGAATACAGGATTATCAATCGCCTGCTGGAGGTTGCTTTTTAACCATGCCCCAGATTGCATCACGGGTTAAGGACCTGTTTGCCCATCCTCCTTACAGCACCCTTGATCTTTACCTTGTCAACATTGGGAGGCACTATCGGTTACATGATAAAGCAAGTATCATAGTAGCCCGCAATGAAGAAGAATGCATAATACTTGACAGGTATAAACAGCATGCTGATTTTTATGTTGAACCAGATTTTAAAGGTCCTGTCATGTATGGCAGGGGAACCATTACGCAAAACGACTATCTACTGCTTACACAGATTATGGCTCGCTATGGCCGCCCAACAATGACAGAAAATAGCATTGCACTATTAATACAGGGACAGCGTATAAGTAATCTTATGGTTGATAAACCCATAGGTGATGCTCTGTTAAATCAAATGCGGATATAATTATGGCACCGGAGTAATACAATGAAAAAAACTGTATCATTTTTAGTTTCAGGACGTGGTTCAAACTTTCAAGCTGTTGCAAAAGCCATTATAAAGGGCACCATACCTGCAAAAACGGGGGTTGTTATTTCTGATACCGAAGGGGTCAGAGCCCTTGACATTGCACAGGAGCTATCTATCCCGGCTTTTTTTATTAACCCCGGGCAGTACAAAAGCCGCCAGGAACATGAAAAAGCTATGGTACAATTGTTGCATGAATACAGTACCGATGTCGTCGTTACAGCAGGATACATGCGCCTTTTAACACCGTATTTTGTACATGAATTTAAAAATAGCATTATCAATATACATCCTGCTCTTCTGCCAGCATTTCCCGGTACACATGCACAAAGGCAGGCGCTGGAATATGGTGTAAAGATTTCTGGATGCACAACGCACTTTATTGATGAGGGTACCGATTCAGGTCCAATTATTTTGCAAAAAGCTGTCCCTGTTTATGACGATGATACTGAGGATACCTTATCGGCGCGCATCCTCAAGGAAGAGCATCAACTATTGATTGAATCAGTACGGCTTTTCTGCAAGGATAAGATTTTTATTAAAGGCAGAAAAGTTTATATTGTGCGATAGTTACTCCTGAATAAGCTTTCCGGGTTAAAAAATACTTGCAAAATTTACACTAATCAGTATTTTTTTATTACGATATTATTTTATGTATTCCGGGATAATGCATAGTTGCTCTGTAGCCGCACAAATAGTGTTACTATGCAACACCACTGCCATGGTGCATAGTGGCGCCTGTGTTGGGCGACACATCATCTTGAACCAACGACGGAGGTTCTCATCGTCTGGTGAATGACCGTCATCCTGAGCAAGGCAAAGAATCTCGTTGTTTTGTGAACCAATTGATTCTTCGGGGCTTCTCCCCTCAGAATGACAATGTGCGGAGTGTCATCCTGAACCATGTTCTGAACTGGTTTCAGGATCTAACGTTGCACATCTGGATTCCGGAACAAGTCCAGAATGACGGTAGCGGCACAATAGATTCTGTGTTAAGCACGGAATGACAGGAATGCATAATTTAATTTTTTGAGGAGGAATCACATGGGGTTAATTGCAATACTTTTATTATGTGTGTTTTATCTAGGATTAATCATAATTATCTATGAATACTATACGTTATTTTCATCAAAAGATGAATATACAAAACAGGAACTAAAAGGTGTTATCACTGGCGCTCCTGACCACTGGATGCCATTACTGTCACAATTCAGATTATTCCCTGTTTATGCACTGGCATCACTTATCGTTGGGATTCTCATCCCTCTGTTATCATATAACTGGTTCTTTCAATCATCGATATTCTCTATACTTTTATTTATCATTTTACCACAGGTACGTCGTTCTTATGAACCAGTAAAAGTTACCATAACCGACTCCATCTGGGATATCATAGCAGCTGCACTATCAGAATACCACGAGATAATGATAGTATTCTTCAGCACAGGCACTGTAGCATCATTAACATATTGCTGGATATCAAATCGTGAATTGCCATTTCTATGGTTCTTTGTCAATGCAATCATTATATGTGTTATCATATTTTTTACATTGGTATCCATAGATAAAGAAAATAATAAATAAAATCATTAATTTTTTTGCACTTTTTGTTTAATACACAGTACTACAGTTTATTATTTTCTGAACAATGTTAGTTCATGCTATCACCAAAAATTTTATTTTTTGTGTTGACGGTTTCATTAAATTTTTGTATTATTTACTGAGTGTACGGCTTGTGCCATGTACACAGTGTTTTAATTAATAATATATCATGGGGTTAACCCCCTAAAGAGAAGGAGGAGTCTTATATGAAAAGATTTTTGTTAGTTGCATTAATAGCTGTTGTTGCAATTAGTTTCACAGCATGCGGAAGTTCCAAAATGGGTGGGCAGGTAAAAGGGGATAGCTATATTTCTGAAGGATGGGTAACACCCGATATTTTCCGAGTAACTGCAACCGGTGCTCCAAAACCAGGACTTAAAGACAGGGTTATGAGACGAGGAACAGCAAAAGAGGCTGCTATTGCAATGGCTGAAAAGCGTATTGTAGAAAAATTTAAAGGTGCCCGATTAGAAGGTGCTGCTGGAGCTGCTGACTATGCATCGACAGGTGTAGCAGTTGCAAAAGAATTTGAAGGTTTAGTAAAAGGTGGAACCATAGTTAAAGAAACGTACGATGAAGAGGATCACTGC
The DNA here is from genome assembly GCA_029548025.1 of Spirochaetota bacterium. The sequence goes on along the minus strand of JAKPOE010000106.1, from coordinate 3,767 downwards.
GAAATCGTATATCAGATCGAGAAAAAGGGATTAAAGAAAGAGGTTGAAGGCGGCGCTTATTAATAATAATTAGCTTCCATGTAATGACTAAAAAGCAGGCATGTCTTCCTGCTTTTTTATTTTATTCATTGATTCAGGCTGTCGAATTAATTGACACAAAAAGGATAATATGACAATAGTATTCCACAATCAAGCAAAAAATGCAGGGAGAAAGCGATGAGACAATTCAGGGAACCGCGTCATAGACCACTCGACGATAGGGAAGTTTTTGGTTCGTTTCAAGAAGGAGCTTATAGAGATGTTTGTGCAAACGGTTCAGCTTGCCATTGAGAAGGGGCTGGTGAATTTTGAAGTATTGTCAATTGATTCGGTCAAGATACGGGCAAATGCGTCAAGCAAGAAGGACAAGAGCATTGATGGTTTGAATCGGCTGGAAGACACCATTAAGGAGAAACTAACGAGATTCATGGATGATGTAGACCGAGATGAGCGCAGGGATGAAGAAATTGAGGCATTGCGTCGTCAGGAGGCACGGGTAGTCGAGGCAAAAGAGGAACTGCGGAAGCGAATTGAGAAGAAGAAGGAGGGCAAGTCAGGTAAGGAGCTGGAGAAGATTGAGAAAAATGAGAAGATCAATCTAACTGATTTTGATAGTCATACGATGCAGCAGGCGAATGGTGAAATTAACCCCGCCTATTCGATGACGACTGCGGTTGACGCACATCATGATATTATTACCCATTTTCAAATCAATGAGGAAGACAATGATGGTAAGGCGCTTGTTCCGGTTATTGAAGGGAGCAGGGAAAAGTGTGGGCAATCTCATGAAATCGTTGCTGCGGATGCTGGTTTTGCATCTCTTGATAATTACGAAAAACTTGCTGCGATGAATCAGGAAGCATTGATACCTGACAGGCGGTATGATGTTGACAGGCGTGGTGTTCAGAAGAAAGGAGCGTTTGATACATATCATTTCACCTATTGTCCTGAAACAAACTGGTATCAATGTCCGCATGGTATACCACTTTTTTTTCAGAATGAATATAGTGCTGGTGGGAGGAATTTTTTTCGATATGCTAACCGGGCTGCATGTTTATCCTGTTGTGATCGAACGAGGTGCACGAAGAGTGAGTATCGGACAATCACCCGAGATAAAAAGGAAGGGTATCGTGAAGCGATGAGGCATTGTTTATCGAAGAGCGAAAACAAGGAGAAATACAAGCGACGGTCACACTGTTCTGAATCACCGAATGGGAACATAAAGCACAATTTGAAATATCGCATATACATGCGACGGGGACGAGATAAGGTTGCGATGGAAGGGTCATTGCTCTGTATGATGCACAATATACTGAAAATGGGTAATTTCAGTATGCAGATGCTATAGATTAGCCCACCATGGGTAGTGGTGAGCTGTTTGAGCGATGCTATCTGGTATAAAGTCCATTTGTTATAAAGCAGTAAGGGGAAGTCAATAGTTTAAAAGTTAAAATTCGACAGCCTGATTAATAGAATTAATGAGACCTTCATCTCCATTCAACCAAAGCTTGCCGTCTGGGTATGCGATAGTATTTTGCAATGGGATATCCGGTCAGCATTGTTCCATATATTCCATTATCATCTGGGATACTCAACGCTTTCCTTAATGGAGGATATGCCATAGCACACCATGTAAAATATCCTGCCCAGCAGCACCCCAATCCAAATGCTTGCGCTATTAATTCCAAATGTGCAAGTGCTATAGTACATGAAGTTGGGGTATTGGGATTGTTTTTATTACCATGTGCTACTATAACCACTGGTGCATTGTGCATGACAACATCAACACCTGAAGCCCATGCTTTTGTTATCATGTCAAAATGCATGCTTTTACCTATATCCGGAGATGAACTGATCATTAATTGCATCCAATCAATAACATGTTCTGTTAATTTTTTTATTTCTTCTTTCTGTGTATACACAATAAATTCAACAGTTCGCGAATTATGACCTGTTGGTGCATATGCTGTTATATCTAACAATTTTTCAAGCTTTTCTTTCTCTACTGTTTTATTTTTAAATCTGCGTATTGAGCGTCTTGATTTAAAATAATATTCGATGATCTCAATACCCGGGTTAAAATTTTGTGAAATACTCTGACATTCTTCAACCTTCATTGATGTTAAACTTAACGCCCCATATGGACAAACAGCAATACAGTGCCCACAATCAAGACACATGTTCTCTGCATTGTGTATTGTTTCTGGTATACCTGTATCACTGTTCAATATAATGATCTTCATGGGACATTCCAGCACACACAATTTATCTTTTTTACACTTTTCTGTATCAATTATTACTGCTGACATGCTTTATTATCCTTTCAATACAATATTCTTATCATGTTAATTTATTACTGAAATAAAATTATGGATATCTCTCAAATCAGGTTTTGCATTATTCACCATATGATAAAACATTTTTTCAATACTTGTTTCCCCACGATTACGTCCATAATCTCAATATCAGAGGTTATCCTGCACATAACAAACTTCCTGAATATTGAATTCACCTTTCAAAACAGTTATCGCTGTTCCACCAATAAACACCCTGTTATCCTTCACTTCAATCTTCAGCATCCCACCACGTTGTGAAGCCTGATATGCAACAAAGTGATTTTTATGCAATTTCTTTTGCCAGTAAGGTCCTAAACAACAATGTGCTGAACCAGTCACTGGATCCTCATTTACTCCGATTCCAGGTGCAAAAAATCGGGACACAAAATCAAATTCGTTTTTTGAAGATTGCGCAGTAATGATAACACCGCGACTATCAAGGTTTTTTAATGTAATAAAATCAGGACTTACCATGATAACTTCCTTATCTGATTCTACTTCTATTAGGTAATCCATCCTATTTTTGCCTGTAAAAACAGGTTTTACTCCTAATGCATCAATGATCCATTGCTGGATTGAACATTCACTTGATTCCTCTTTTGGGAAATCCATTATAATTGTATCACCCTGACTCTTTACCAAAAGCAAACCGCTTCTGGTATAAAATCTAATCATTTGATCTGGATTAATAATCTGCTGTTGATAAAGAATGTGAGCTGTAGCCAATGTTGCGTGCCCGCATAGATCCATTTCCTGTAATGGCGCAAACCACCGTAATGAAAAACCATCATCCTGTTTCATGACAAAGGCTGTTTCAGGACAATTCAATTCATACGCTATAGCCTGCATTAGTTGATCAGATATTGTAGAAGACAATACACACACAGCTGCTGGATTACCTTTGAATGGCTCTTGTGTAAATGCATCAACAATATAGAGTGGTATCACTTTGCTTCTTCAACCTTTTTAATGTTATTGAATAAATAATGCAAAAAACAGCATATCATTTTTCTTTAATAATTTGTCTCATCTATCATGTCAATAAGTTCACCAAAAAATAATTAATAAAATGACTTGCTGTTGATATCACAATACTATATATAACACCTTAAGTGAATGTGTACAATGTCATGAGTAAGTATAATTTATTCTTCTAACATTTTTACTATGTTCTTTATTTTAACTACATCATTAAAATTGAAATTACAATAATTATACACTAAAATAACTTTATGAATAAAAGTATATTAATAACATTTTTTGTAATTACTTTATCCTGGACAAACATCGTCAATGGACAGATACAATTACCAGAACATAGTATCGCAAAAAAAAATCTTATCATCAAAAGCAATCAAGTATCATTAGCACCACTTTATTCAATATCACACT
>JAKPOE010000103.1 GCA_029548025.1 Spirochaetota bacterium | reverse complement strand
CATTATCATTTAGGGCTCATCTATTACACCGAAGGAAAATATAATGCGGCAGTTATTGAGTTTAACAAAGCTATTGAAGAAAAGCCAGTTTTTCCAAAAGCATACTATGCACGAGGTTTGGCTTACTATAAAATGAACAATTTACAGGGTGCTATAAAAGATCTAAAACAATCCATTGAACAGGACCCTAACTTAGACAGGGCATATTTCAATCTGGGCGACATCTACTTAAAGCAAAAAAATTATAAAGTTGCACTGGACTATTTTACTAAAGACAGGGAGCTACGACCTAATAATCCTGACACCCTTTTTAAAATTGCAGAAACCTACCATGAAATGAAATCATACTCAAATGCTGAAACATTTTACAATAAAACACTGGAAGCTGATCCTGAATATTTTCAGGCTCTTTTTAACCTGGGACTGATTTCAGCAACCAAACAAAATTATGCACAGGCAGTTTCTCTTTATACACGAGCTTTATCCATTAAAAATGATGACCCACCAACACTCTATGAACTGGGTAAAGCATATGAAGGTCTGGGTGATGATAATAAGGCAATAGAATACTATTCACTGGCTATCACCAAAAATCCCAACTATACTAAAGCATATATTAATGTAGGGAATCTTTATAAAAAGAACAAACTTCATGATAAAGCCATTGAACAATTTAAACAGGCTGCCATCAACGAGCCAAAATCATTTGAAGCTCACTACAATTTAGCCAATGCCTATTCTGCAGCAGGCATGTGGGATAACGCTATAGAAGAATACCAAACCGCAATTGACCTATCCCCTATGAATGATCAGGCTCATTTCTTTTTAGGAGTAGCATATAGGGAAAAAGGTGTGTATGAACAGGCTGCAAATGAATTTGAACGCTCATTGCAGATTAACAGTTCACTGGCTGATGCTCACGAGGAATTGGGGATGATATACTACCGTAAGTTAAAGAACAATGACAAAGCAATATACCATTTTGAAAAGCTGTTGTCCATGAAACCAAACCATCCAAAAGCAGACCAGATACGGGATATTATAGCTATGTTGAAGAAATAATGTTAGAATAATTTTTTTATTTGACTTATAACGATTTGTTATATTTTAGTATATTTTATTGACTATAATAAACTATAGTAACAATTTTAAACTATGGATACACCATACGCTATGCAAGGTATTCACTTAACATCATCCATACATTACACCATATGCCAGCAACACATCAAGAGTTTTTTCACTGTCTTGTTGCTATTGTCCATTCTTTTTTTACAATACTGTGCCACTAACGAATCACTGGTACGGTCATTGTCCAATGATATAACCACAACAGGATTTTTAAACGATGATTGCTACCAGTATACAGTGACGGCAAAGCCTGACGCAGGTGTGGAAGGGCTGGTAGCTGGCAGGGAAAGCGCACACATTAACCTTATACAATCAATGGAAACACAATGCTATGCTGAACTTTTTGCTGCTGCCAAACAGCTCAATCCTTCTGCCTTTGGCGATAGTTCTATGCAATCATGTATCATGCAACAATTAAAGCCGTATGTTGATAAACGGATACTAATTGCCACCTATTTCAATGAAGATTATAGCGAAACCGCTGTCATACGGATATATAGAAATGGACTAAAGGAAAAATTGGCTTCATTGCACTGTCAATAAGAATGATGTATCCATAGCAAGACAATACGGCTATAGGTGGATATACGTTGAATGAAAAATCCTTAATGGAATAAAGGAATTACGGGGCAAGCCCGTAATGACAGGAGTGTCAAAAGGATTCCAAAATAGGTTAGGAATGACCGTGGTGTGAAATACCCATCCTGCCCTGTCAGGGAGAGTGGGCGTGGATGAGGTCAACAATTTTATCTTTAAGGGGGAAATTGTGTATTACAAAACGCAATTATATACATTGATACTACTCTTATATATTCCCTTTTTACTGTTGCTAACATCATGTACTGAAAAGCAAGTTATAGATGTCACTACGCAAAAAAACAATGATCTCATATTTGAATATGATAAAGAAGGTTTCATCAACAGCAACACATTCAGGGTTGTGGTGATAGTCCCATCTGAAGAACCATGGGATGAGCTATCGGTTAAACAAAAAGGGCAGGAACGGGCTTTTGTTTCTTTAAAACATTATATTATATCTAAGAAAAAAATTTATGATGAAAAAGTGCATGGTTATCTAATCACAACAATTTCAGAATTTGGAACATTAAAAAAAAGAGAATCCATAAGCCCCAGCAGATATTGTTATTATTTTGATATTACCAAAAGTGGACTAAAAAAGGAAATTGATGCATTAGGGCAATGATCATGAATAAAGATAATATGAAAGATTTTTCAATATAAAGATATTGAGATTGTGCTTGCCATTATCATAGATGCTGCTAAACATTACTCCAATACCATATTTTTTATCATCACGTGTATCATGTCG
>JAKPOE010000081.1 GCA_029548025.1 Spirochaetota bacterium | reverse complement strand
ATTTGTTATGTATGCATCAATTCTTTGACCTGATGTGCCCGTTTCAATGAATGCTGTAATAGTTTCATCATCATGGTAAAAATCAGTATTGGAAAAGAAAGGTTCATGGCGGGACAATCCAGAATCAACAGTTATTGGTGTGGGAACCTCCTTGTGTTTAGGGTTTTGAGGAAAAAACAAAACCTTATCTTCAAGAGCAAAAAATGATCCGTCAGTTGATTCGCTCAGTTCCTTTTGCTCATAGCGCAATGGCGTAAAACTCCCAGCTATAACATAAAGTACCTCATCATCATAAAAAACCCTAAGATACGATGGATAGTTTATTGTTTCATTTTCTTTTACTTCAGCACAGAACGTGCCACTTGATATGTCCTTTGTGGAACCAAGAGGGGCCTTACTGGAAATTTCAAGCTGTGTGCCTTTAAATATGCAATTTAAAATGGATGAACCATCATAGGCCTTTTTGTTGCTGTAGCCATAGCTATTAATGCTGAATTTCATTTTTCTGTCCAGGACCTGCTTGTTTAACAGGTGTCCGTTTGTTGAATAATATGAAAGCGTTTGCATGTCGGGGAACTGGCAAATTATTACCAGTTTTTCTATGGGGACACGAGTATCAATTGCATGGTAACTTCTTCCCTCAGGATCCGGGATAATGATATCTATGATGCGGTTTGCTGGACCTATATCAAAAGAGCTATAGATTTTCATATCAGTAATGTTACGAATGCTTCTGGTCTTAAAATCCAACATATCTCCAGCTTTGCAGTCTATTGTAACAAGTTTGTTTGTGCTTTCTGTTTTGCAGACAAGGGCATAAAGGTCATGCAAATCATTGTAATCATCATTGGGATTTTCGGGGTTTTTGATTTTGACATAAAAATTACCCTTGCGCCAGGACAAGACAGGGCCAGGCAATGGAATTCGTTTTATGATTTTTTCAAGTGTTGGATCAGAGAACAGATTGAGTGTGTGATTTGTATTGTCGAGTATCAGCAGCATATAATCCAAATCTCCGAGCCAATAACGCCCAATATATGTTGTATCTTTAGACAATATTATATCTGGTTTCTTTTTGTATGGTACCCACTCTGCCTTGACTGTGGCATTAAAGAATATGTCTGTGTCGCTATTTTTCTTGGGAATCAGAAAGAGGTATACCACAAGTCCAATCAACCCTACCAACACCAGAATGACAAGAAATACCTTCAATTTCTTCATGAGCACTCCACACAAAAGTAACTGTGGCTATATTTCAATTTTGTTTTGCAATTGTTCATTTTCCCTCCATCATTCTAATTATAAACACCCAATTATGCAAATTTGCTCCAAAAATTAGTGTCCAAAAATGACACTGATACTTCTCACTCCCACTCGATCGTGGCTGGTGGCTTGTTTGTGATGTCAAAAACCACCCTGCCGATCTG
>JAKPOE010000093.1 GCA_029548025.1 Spirochaetota bacterium | reverse complement strand
CTGGCATCAGTGGTTCTGGATCGAACTGCTCATTCAATAGCCAATGCTTTAATGTTTTTAACGGGTATCGTACTGAGCCTGTTCATACTCAATTTGCCTTTTTACATTACCATCATTGCCCTTTCTTTTTTCATAGTAACTATCGCCATAATTATTATTATTATTAAAAAGCAGCGTGAAGGCTTGCTTGATTACATTGTTTCCAAAATTCCTTCACGGTTAAAAACTAAACTTATAACCAATGAAAGAAACAAAAAAATTGCAGAGCTTGATAATGAGATAAAATATATATTCAGCAGCACATCACATGTATCACGATTTATTGCTTCAATCCTGCTCCATTATTTTGCTGTAACCATTTCATGTACCCTTGAGATATATCTTATTGTCTATTTTCTCAAAATACCATTTAATATATACCATGCATTATTTTTATATGTCTTTGGTTTGTTCCTTACCTCGGTGATGTTTTTTATGCCTGCCAATTTAGGAACAAGTGAAGGCTCATATTCACTGGCATTGAAGTTGCTGGGATATGATCCTTCGCTGGGACTTACCATAGGGATTATACGGAGATTGCGAACATTTGTCTGGTCACTTATCGGTATATGTATACTGGTAATTGCCGGCTTTAAAAAAAATGATTGAGCACCCCTGTTTCAGAAATTACTTTATTTTTTTATCCATGCAATTTTTTATGGTTGACACTGCTCTCCATTGCATTGTTTTAATAATAACAAAATAAAAAACACTTGTTCAGGAAGGAGCATCTCATGTCAGTGGTATCACCTTTTGCACGTTTTTTTATAAAAAGGAAGCAGGCAAAGGCTTTCCCGCACAAAAAGGTTCTTGTACTTGAAGGAGGCGGGATGCGAGGCGTTTTTTTAACCGGTGTTTTACAGGCTTTTACCGATAGAAATTATTTCCCTTTCAAACTCATTATTGGCTCATCTGCAGGAGCCTTAACTGGCGTTGCCTATGCGGCACATCAAATTTATCTGGCACGCGATGCCTTTTTTGGTGTTTTGTTAACCGATAGTTTTATCAAAATTACCAATATTCTGCGGCCAGCAAAGCATATTTTAAATTTAGACTGGATGGTTTCGGCAGTGATAGAAGGTGATGATGCTTTAAATTGCAACTATTTACAGCATTCTATTCCAGTCATTATCACAGCAACAGAATATAATGATAACAACCCGCCAGGCACACTCTATCTTCATTCAAAAAAGGATGACCTCATACCATCATTGAAAGCCTCCGCTGCCATCCCGGTACTGTATCGAGGCTTTGTTGAGTATAAAACACATAAGCTATGTGATGGTGGCATGCTTGATCCCATTCCCTACAAAAAAGCTTTAGCTATGGGATATAAAGAAGAGGATATAGTGGTAGTATTGACTCGTAGCAAGGGATACCGTAAAAAAGAGGAATCATTCTGGATTAGATATATTGTTGAAAATTATTTTAAAGAGGCAAAATATCGCTATCTGGTACAGGCGCTGGAAAACCGTTACCTCATGTATAATACATTGCTTGATGAATTAGAGCATAAACACAAAAAAATAAGCATCATTTATCCACCAGATGATTTCACTGTAGACAGATTAACCCGCGACCATAAAAAAATTCTACAGGGATTTGAACAGGGTGTACAGGCAGGCAAAAATTTTTTACTATCGTCATCGTTGTAATACTATTATTGCTCCTGAACCTTTTTTACTTCCTCTTTAATTTGTTCAATACTTTGTTTATGTTTACCCTTTATTTCCTCATAACTTTTACGATATGCTTCTTTTACTGCCATTATTGCTTCATAATTTGCTTTTTGTTGCTGTAATACCCTATCCGCCTGTGATTTTATTTTATCAAAAGCATCATATATCTCTTGTTTCTTATCTTTATAATTTTGTAAAACAGTTTCAACTGCAGCACTTGCACAATCACCTAAAAAATAATCATCAGCAATCATTGCAGCTTTTTCTTCCACTTCCTGCATATCTTGTTCTATCTTATCTGAATAATTTTTTTTAATTGGCATCTTCTTTAATTTTGCAATTTCTGCTGATTGGGTTGAACTTCGTTCTTCAAGCGTCTGTAAATATTCTTCATAACTGTCAGCATACTTTTGCGGCTCTATTGTAAAATTTTTATCTTCAGTATTTTTCCATGCCTCCGGATTTTTGAGGTTTTCATCTGCTTCAGCTTTTTTTGCAATCTCAGCATTTGCCTGTTCGTCCCCCTGAATGGTGAGCGCCCCATATGGATTAATGAGTTCCAACGACCCTTCTTCCATATTAATTCTGGAATTTGAACTATCGCTAACAGCTACAAAAAACTCGGTACCTCTGATTGCACATACCGTTGTTGGAGTATATATCTTTTTTGATTCATTTTTTTGCAATTTAGCAATCTTTGCCTTTACCACACCATTCACTACTGATATATTTTCTTCCTTTTCCTGTACGCGTGCAATTTTCACCTTTGCATTTTCAAAAATTTTTACTGCACTCCCATCAAGAAAAAGCAACTCAACAATGCTTGCCTTCTTTGTTATGATAGTATCTCCTGTATCTACATTCATACCAACGGTTGCTGTTAGTTGCTTACCATTGCGCTCTACAAATGCCTCGCCAACCACAAACGATACCTGTAAACCATACGCATTGTGTATCAGCAATAACACACACATCAATGGCATCATAAATATTGTAAAAACATTTATCATTTTTCTCATGGTATTCTCTCCAAAAATAAATTTATGTGACTATGTCATGCTGGATTCAGGTCTGTCACCATAACAGGCTCGTTTCAGTATCTCTTATTCAATAAAGATCCTGAATCAGTATTAAGGATCTATCCTTTGAACAGTTAGTACACTACAACATATCAATCGTTGCTAAAAACTCTATTGATCATATTCCACTACAATATGCATGCCACTATCACCATTGCAAAACATGGTGGTATCATTTAATTATTTACAATACTTTTCATAAAAAGTGCAATTTATTTATCGTGTTGCTACGGTTATAGTTAATACTATGGTTCATATTTCATCCCCAGCATTGTTACATCATCAACAAAGCGATCATAACCACAAAATTCTTGCACTCTTTTAAACAAAAATTCAATAAGTTCATTGATTTCCATTTTACTATGTTCATCAATTAACCGCTGAAACTGCTTTTCCCCTAATATTCTGTCAACCTTATCAGGGCATTCAAAGGCACCATCTGAAAAAAATAAAAGCTTATCACCAGCTAATAGTTTAACGCTTTTTGCGGTATACAACGATGTATCAAAAATGCCAACAAAAGGTCCAGTGGTTTCCAGACGTATAGCATCGCCATTGTTATGGATAACAATTGGTGCCGGCAAACCTGCATTAATATACTCAATGCGATGATTATCCAGATTAATATGTGCTAAAAATATAGCAGCATAATTGTAGCTCATTGTTTTTTGCGTCTGAATTAAAAACTGATTCATTTCATTCATGATTTCGGATGGAGATTTCTCATGGGTAACAATAGATGAAATCGCCGTTTTAACAATGGCAGAATATAACGCTGCAGGCACACCATGCCCGGAAACATCAGCAAAGATAAATGAAAAATGTTGGTCATCATGAATAATAAAATCAAAAAAATCGCCACTGATCTTTTCAACCGGTTTAAATTTTAAATAAAAAGAAAATCCTTTTATTTCAGGGAAAGAAATAGGGAATAAACACTGTTGAAGGTTACTTGCAATATCAAGTTCATTTTCAATCTGTACTGACCTTGCCTGCAACTGTGCATAGAGTTTTTCTAATTCATTGTTTTTTAATTTCAGCTCTCCCACAAGGTTAATATTTTCTTTTATGAGTTTATAACGTTCATATGCCCGTTTTACAGCCAGTGAAATCTGGTCATTTTTAAACGGTTTTAAAATAAAATCAAAAGCTCCTGCCTTGAGTGCAGAAATAGCTATTTCAATATCATTATAGGCTGTAATTATAATGATAGGAATACTTTCATTTATTTCATGTACCTTTTGTATAAATTCCAATCCATTGATGCCGGGTAAATTGACATCGGTAACTATCACATCAGCCTGCATTATCACATCACTTCGCAATGCATCCTCAGCAGTATAATAGTTATATACTCTATATTCATCATCAAGAATAAATTTTAAAACTTCATTAACCATTTCATCATCATCAATAATGACTACTTCAGGTTTTTCAACAGCATTCATTTAGTCAGCACCCTTGTACAGATAATTCATTGAACTGCTATAAAAACGAATTCCCACCCAGTTTGCAGGATGTTTGTACCGTTTATCCCGTATTACATAAACAAATGCATCTGCATAAGCAGTAAATGATGGTTTACTTTTAAGAGCAGTTAAAAATTCTCGTAAAAA
>JAKPOE010000079.1 GCA_029548025.1 Spirochaetota bacterium | reverse complement strand
GTATGGCAGTGCCGCAGAACTACCGATATATGCAATCAGCTTAAAGAAGCTGGCTACGAAGAACTATTCAGAGAAAAGACAGGGCTTGTCATTGATGCATATTTCTCCGGCACCAAAGTTAAGTGGATGCTTGATAATGTCAGGGGGGCTCGTGATTTAGCAAAAAGTGGCAAATTGTTATTTGGAACTATCGACACATGGATTTTATGGAAACTTACCGGTGGAAAATCACACAAAACCGATTATACCAATGCATCACGAACATTGATGTTTAATATCAAAAACAAAAGCTGGGACCTGGAGCTCCTTGAAATACTCAACGTACCGCGCACAATTTTGCCTGAAGTGAGGGAATCTGCCTCATATTTTGGCGAAACACAGGGAGTGCCCGGATTGCCTGATGCAATTACCATAGGTGGCATAGCCGGTGACCAGCAGGCAGCAATGGTAGGACAAAACTGCGTATTTGAAGGAACTTCAAAAAATACCTATGGTACCGGCTGTTTTATGCTTCTCAACATGGGGAACGAATGGATACTGTCAAAACACGGCCTGGTTACCACATTAACCTGTGACAACAAGGGCCAGCCAGTTTTTGCATTTGAGGGCTCGGTATTTATTGGCGGTGCTGTAGTCCAATGGCTTCGTGATTACATGAAATTCATTGAAAAAAGCTCCGATGCTGAGAAGGTTTCACTTTCAGTAAATAAAGAAGATGAGGTTGTATTTGTCCCGGCATTTGTGGGATTGGGTGCACCTTATTGGAAAATGGATGCACGCGGTGCAATCTTTGGCTTAACCCGTGATACAACACCCGAGCAGATTGTTCGTGCTGCGGTTAAGTCCACTGCTTTGCAATCGTATGAACTCCTTGAAGCTATGCAAAGCGATTCAGGAAAAAACATCCATGAACTCAGAGTGGATGGAGGTGCAACCCGTGACACATACCTGATGCAATATCAGTCTGACATACTGGGTATACCGCTCTTGCTACCCGAAATTACCGAATCAACAGCATTGGGAGCAGCATATTTAGCAGGAATTACCGGCAATGTTTATAATACCATCGACGAAGTAGCAAAATTTAATAAAATTGCAAAACGATATAATCCATCAATGAATGAAACAGCCAGACAGCGTGAAATTAATTTATGGAAGAATGCTGTCAGGCGATTATTATAATTTACTTATCGGTATAACATTGAATATAATGTACATCAACATTTACTCTTGCAAGGAGGCACTATGGCTAAACCACTATTGGGTGAAATACTTGTAGAAGATTCTGTTATAACCAAGGAGCAGCTCAATGAAGCTCTTGCTATCCAGAAACGTGATGGAGGGCTTATTGGTATAATACTTATGAATTTAGGATATATCAACGAACCAACATTGGTCAAATATTTAGCATTGCAGGCAGAACGAGTTATCAAGTCAGAGTAAGGGCAGGCTTTATTCCTGTAAAGTGTTGTATCTGCGTGCCATAATCTCATTGGTAAGTTTAATAATTGTATCTATCTTGAACGGTTTTCGGAGAACACCCTCTAAGCCCATCATCAATAGTTTGTCGATATCAGGTATTGAATCAACTCCTGTAATAAATACAACATCAGTGGCAGGACTGACATCGTGTATTGATTTAAATACTGTATCACCTTTATGCCCCGGCATAAGATAATCTAAAAACACAATATCAATATTCTCAAATGTGCAAATATCAATAGCTTCCTGTCCATTATCAGTTGTTAAAACATGGTATCCCATACGTTCAAAAGCTGATGACAAAAATTGTCGAATTGGCTCCTCATCATCCACTATCAATATCCTGATTTCGCCTAAATACAGCATCTCTTTTTCTTCTTTTTTTTCAGCATCAGCAAATGAAGGATTAAATTTTTTAAAATATATGGTTACCTCATTACATCTTGACGGATCATGACATAGTGTCATATCCCCGCCATGGCTTTTCATAATTCCAAAAGCAATAGCTAAACTTATTCCATTACCTACGCTATCAACCCCATTGGTAGCTTTGATTTTATCAGGATCTTCATTGTCCCAGAATACCGGAACACCGTCATTGACAAACTTCAATATAACTGCATCACGGTTAAACGATGTTTCAATAGTGACAGTTCCTTTTTTATTTGGTTTGATTGCTGAACGTGCATGAGTAATCAAATTGAGCAATACCTCTTTAATCTGTCGTGCATCTACAAATACTTCCGGAACTTTACCTAATTTTAATTTACATTCAATTGATTCTTTTTCCAGTGTAAATCGTTGTACATCCACTATCTCTTTGATTAAATCATTTATTGAACAATACTCAAAAGAAATTTCTTTGCCGGTAACAAATACACTAAGCCTGTCAATGAGTGAAGAGCCACGGATGGTTTGCTTATCAATGATAGCAACTGCTTCCTTTACGGATTCGTCAACAGCTTCATTCATCAGCAAAAGTTCAGCATATCCTTTAATAACCGCCAGTATATTATTAAATTCATGTGCCACACCCTGCGCCAATACCCTTAAGCTTGTTATCTTTTGCTCAAACTCCTCTTCAGCAGTATCAGCTTTAGCTACTTTAAGCCCTGTTTGATAATATCGTATTGTGCCTGCTATTTTACCTATGAGTGTGAAAAATGGTGTGCTATTTTGTATATGCTGCAATTCCTCCAATGGGAACACCAGACATATCATCCCCACCACTATATCAGAATGCAAAAGAGGAATAATTGCAACGGATATGTTTATGTCATCGTTCTGGAATGGTTTTGATGTTGGTAAAAATAATACGCTCTTTTTTTTAATTGCTTTACGGACAATAAGCGAAAAATTATAAATATTAACAACCAGTTCATCAAAATTCTTACCAGCTTCATGATGCAATACCAAACGTTCATCGCCAACCAGCGTATATACAGAAACTGAAATAGGTTTTAATTCATTATAAAGTAAATCAACAATATCTGAAAGAAAAGCATCACTGTTTTTTGCATTTTGGGCTGATTTAAAAGTGTCAAGCAATAAGGCATATTGCTGTTTACTTAGCATATATAATTCCGGGTACAATTATTTCTATAAGAATCTATTAGAGACTATAGCACACAATCTATTTTTATTCAACAAATGTAGGAAAATTGCGGTAAGGGTTTTATTTCTTTTTGTAAAATACTTTACCAACTCTTTTGATATGATCCAGCACATCATGATCATTAATATATCGTAATAATGATATATCAAATGTATAGGGTAAAAAAAGATCATCAATTTCTTCTATAATAATAAACATGACATCAACCGTAAGATCTTTTCCGCCAATAAGGGCAATATCAATATCTGAACCATTTTTATAATTACCCTTTGCCCTGGAACCATATATAATAACTTTTTCCACAACGGGATGTTTAGAAAAAACAGAACAAATTTGTTCTATTATAGTATTGCTTAATCCAAAATTCATGATATCTGGTTGTTATATAGTAATTTAATTTTTTCTATAAAACGTTTCAACTCCTCGAAATAACTTTCTTTTATCCTCTTTATTATCTCCTGAGCAAGTTCACTATGATAGGTACGTTATGTCAAATTTCTACTTTTTATCATATCCATCCAGATTTCACCATTCTCAATTAATCCTCGCCTGAAGGCTTCTCTGGTTGTATCTTTTGAACCATATAAAGTCTGAATACCCTGCTCTTCAAGGAAATCTTTAAACACATTCCATGCCAGCTCATGCGTATATTCAAAACTTTGTATCAAGCCTTGCTCCTCCAATTCTGTTAATGAACGCTGATTAGCAAGATGAATTGCTTTTTCTAATTGAAGAAACGCTTGCATGAGATGTTTAAACCTTTGTATCCAGCAGATATCTTGATTATTCATGCTATCTATGCTCCAAAATGAATAAAAAACACTTTACTCAACTACAATCTCATGCAACCAGCCAAAGGTATCTTTTATTTCACCTGTCTGCAATTTAGTCAGATATTCATAAAGCCTTGTTAATACCGGGCCAGCTTTATCCTCATCGCAAAATGTAAATATTTTATCACGATAATGAATACTGCATACCGGTGATACTACCGCTGCTGTTCCAACAGCGCCAACTTCATCAAAATGCTCTACCTCATCAATCGCAATTGGTCTTTTTTCAACATTCATCCCTAACAGCGCAGCAATATCCATTAAACTTTTATTGGTTATACTGGGTAGTATCGAACTTGATTCAGGAGTAAGATAGGTATTACCTTTGATCGCAATGAAGTTTGATGTTCCAAATTCATCTACATATTTCTTTTCTTTGGGGTCAAGATACAGCGGAACAGGAAATCCTAATTTTTTAGCATATTCATCGCCACGCAAACCAGCAGCATAGTTTCCTCCAACCTTACAATCACCAACACCATTGGGAGCAGCTCTGTCAAATTGTTCTACTACCAATGCTTTCACTGGCTTAAAACCGCCTTTATAATACGGTCCAACAGGTGTAGCAAATACTATAAAAACATACTCACTTGCCGGGCCAAGCCCTACCTTTGCACCAGCACCATATATAACCGGGCGCACATACAAACTGGCCCCTGTCCCATACGGCGGAATATATTTTGTATTAGCAGCAACAACTTTCTCCACGGCTTCCATAAACAATTCCATAGGGAGTTCAGGAATACATATACGTTCGCAGCTAACCTTCATACGTCTGGCATTTTCCTCAGGTCTGAATGCTACAATACGCTTATCAACTGTTTCAAATACCTTTAACCCCTCAAAAGCCTGTTGCCCATAGTGAAGTCCTGGAGCAGCAATATGAATTGGTATAGTTTCCTCTGATGACAACTCGCCTGCAGACCATTTACCATCCCGGTAATAATATCTGATATTATAGTCTGTTTTAGTATATCCAAATGGGAGATTCTTCCAGTCAAGATCAGATTTTGTACGTTCAGTTTGCATCTTTTTAACCCCCATAAAAAATAAAAACCATACATAATGATATGGCTAAAAATATAATACGCCATTATTATTCAATGTAGCAATTAATGAGCATGCTGTCAAATATATTTTGTTCATAAATCTAACTATCAATCACTTCCATTCATTGTTTCATAGTTCATCAAATAACGATTGAAGAGCGTACCACATCAACAATTACATCACTGCGACGATGTACATTCACATTATAGTAGCACCATGCTGTTTATATAATTTCTATTGGTCCTTCGCTATCGCCATCTATAAATTGTTTTGCATATGGATTTGTTTTAGTAAAAAATTCATCTGCACTGCAATCAACAATAATCATGCCATTATGTAATAAACCTATCCTGTGAGCTGTTTTTTCCGCAACTGCAAGATCCTGGGTAACTAAAATAGATGTCATTG
>JAKPOE010000071.1 GCA_029548025.1 Spirochaetota bacterium | reverse complement strand
TTACGATGCAAAGGGGATGCGCATTGTAAAAGATGGACCGTATGGGAAGAGCATCTACATTGATACCGGCTATGTAGAAAGCGGGGCATCACAAACAACAGCACCAATAGTGAGCAACCATATCTTTGTGGGCAACACACGAGTGGCAAGCGTGGTGAAACATACCGAAGAAAAGCAACCAGCTACTTATTTTTACGCAAGTGATCACCTTGGCTCAAGCAGTGTGCTCACCACCCAGCAGGGAAGCTACCACGAGCGCATTGAGTATCTGCCCTACGGCGAAACATGGGTGGAGGATAAGGCAACATCAGACGGCTACAGCACACCGTACAAATTCACCGGCAAGGAATTGGATGCGGAAACAGGCTTGTATTACTTTGGAGCACGGTACTACGATGCACGGATGAGTAGATGGGTAAGTGCCGACCCTGCGTTAGAGAAATATATACCGAAACCCAACGACTTTGACACGGAACATGATTTTTACTGGTATATCTTCAATGACGCCAGTGGAAAGTTGCCCGGGATGGGAGGTGTGTTTAATAGTGGAAATATGAATCTTTATCATTATGCATTAAATAATCCCATAAAAATAACAGATCCGGATGGCAAGGCAGCATTTTTCTGGCATTTTATGCTTACCTATTCAGTAGCACGAAACTTAGGGATAGGCTTTGTAGACAGTATAAAGTTAGCATGGAATGCCATGATATGGGATTTTAGAAAAGGTTCACAAAGTAAAACTGATGAAGCCATGATAAATTCACATGCGATGAAATCTGAAAATCAATCAATTGGAGAAGGGAGGCAAGGAGCGGATGCTTTTATAACAAAAAAGTTAAATACAGCAGAATTAAAGGTTATGATGGATGAAGATTTAAGGAGCAATAGTAAAGATACTAGACTTGGTAAAATACACTCAGCACTGCAAGATGTAGGTGAAGCAACGCATTGTGCTGTTGATAAGGCTACTAACACCCATAGAGACAAAAAGTGGAGCAAGGACCTAACTTTCAATGATAAAATGAAGCACTTCTGGGGAGATATTTTTCTCAGTGATAAAGAACTATCTGATGCAAAGCAAAATGTTAAAGATGTTTTAACACGTGCATTAGACATGGGTGTGCTAAGGAGGAACGATGAAAACTGATATAATAAACATATTTTCGATAATTTTACTATACATAGTAAGTGCCAATGCATTAGGATGCTGTATGGGATGTAAATCTATCAAATATAAGCATACATATAAAGATGATCCTTATAGATATGTTAAAATTGCCAATGTTTATATAAAGATGCCATTGGGATATTTTGCGCTGGTAAAGATAGATGGTGAGCCAGGAATAGCAGCAATTCGATTGTTGGAAGAATATAGCCATCAATTTGGAGATATAACATATCATCATGAAGTATATGGAGATGAATATAGGTTTGATTTTCATTATATAATATACGAATGTTATTATACTGATGATACCAATGCAAAAGAGTTTTTGAATAAACAAGTATGTTATAAAAAGAAAAAGTTAAATTTTCGTGAAATGTGGTTGATAGGCAGATGTTTTTTTCCATTATCATTGGGTGGGTATATAGAATGTAAAAATATTATATTAGCTCCAAGTGGCAGAAGTATAGGTTTTGATGGGATTGATCATATGGTAGATAAACGAATATTAGTAGCACCAACGAAATGGAAGGATATTAAGGATGTACGATTGGATGATCCGCATATTAAATGGTATAGGTATGTAGAGGATGAATTGCAAAATTGTCCGGAATATGAAGAATATAAGAAAAAACATCCATGGTATGACCATTATTATTATGAAGTGCCCGTTGAAAAGCTATGGTGATATAGTCATGAGGTTTCAATGGTAATTGATAATTTCTGTCAGGATAAAATAGATAGATTTTCATGGCTGTGTGCTCGCCTGCAACCGAGTGCACCTTCCATCCGTGGAAGGCTACTGGAAGCATACGGCAGCCGGGCAGGGACGCCCGGCGTATTAGGATGTGGGTGCATGATAGGGCAGCCTGCCGCCAGACAACCGCTACACGACATCGTTGTCAAGGCAGGCGAGGAAGCCCGTTGTGCGCCCGCCGTGGAACGGATATATCCATAGCAATGAAAAAGGCGTTTTTCTTTGCATACTTTCTTTTGTCGCCCAACAAAAGAAAGTATGAGTAACTACGATGCCAATGGCAACATGATTGCGGAGTACGATACTGCGAAAAACTATCAGCGGATTCTGTACTGGGACGATGACAACCGGCTAACAAAGACGGTGGACACCACCATCGGGAGCAGTGTAACAACACAGTACCATTACGATGCGAAAGGCATGCGCATTATTAAAGATGGACCGTATGGGGAATCAATATACATTGACACGGGATATGTGGAAAGCAGTAATTCACCAGGGGCTAATCCGATGATAGCAAGCAATCATGTGTTTGTAGGCAACACCCGAATCGTCAGCGTGGTAAAGCACAAAGATGAAGCAAGCCCTGCCACGAATTACTACGCAAGCGACCACCTTGGTTCAAGCAGTGTGCTCACCACCAATACGGGAAGCTACCACGAGCGTATTGAGTACCTGCCCTACGGTGAAACCTGGGTGGAGGATAAAGTAACCAGTGATTCATATACTACGCCGTACAAATTCACCGGCAAGGAATTGGATAATGAAACAGGGTTGTATTATTTTGGTGCACGATATTACGACGCACGGGTAAGTAGATGGATATCGGCAGATCCGGCATTTCAAAAATTCCTTCCAACAGGTAATAAACAACACGATAATAACCTACCAGCAGGCGGTGTATTTAAACCATCAAATTTAGGGATGTATGTTTACACAAGCAATAATCCTCTAATGTATATAGACCCTGATGGACAGTGGGACGATAGGATACATCGAGGAAGCGAGAAATATGGTGGTACATTGCAATGGGCTCAGGATGTAGGATTTAGTAAAGCAGATGCAACCAGAATTGCGGCAGCATGTGCTTCAGTAGATAGAGGTGTAACAAATCCTGTGACAGGTGATCAGTCATATCATTTTAATACTAACAATGATCCCAATACATTCCCTAGTATATCAAGTAGCGGTACCTCGAGGGATTCGCGCATGGAGAGAGTAAAATATCATTTAGAGGAAGCAATTAAATTATGGAAAATGGCTGAACTTTTAAAAAAATTTAATCCTGAAAAGTTAAATATTCAAGAATTCAGAGATGCAGTATTAATACATTTGGGTGCCGGAGTTCACGCAATAGAAGATGTTTTTGCTCATTCAGATGAATATGTGGGAAGAGAAGCTGGGAGATGGAGTCATTATGATATACCATGGTTACCAGGTGGTACAGTGCCAAAAGGTTCAATAACGGGAGCAGATGTAGATGATCCTGAGAAAAGAACTGATGCACTTAATAAAACAGAGGAAGCGGTAAAACAATATCTTAATGAATTTATAAGTGCAACGGGGTATAAAAAGGAGTAATACAATGGAAAAAATATTTGAAGTAATAGGAGTAATATTTGAATTATTTAAAATTCATATATTTATATTAATAGCATTGATATTATCTACGGTTATTTTTGTGCGTAAAAAATCATTAATGATAAAGATTTTGGTTTTTGTTTTTATTCTTTTGATAATAAACATAATGATATTTATACAAGGGGATAATAGGATATATGAGACAGTAAGGGGATTAAAAGTTGTTGTAGTGGATAAAGCAACGGGTAAGTTTTTGCCTGATATAGTTGTTTACTATTGTATCAGCAAAGGTCAATTGTTACCCAGTTTAGATAGTACTTATTATGAAATAATTATGGAAAAGTATATTACGAATAAGATAGGAATATGTGCAATACCAAAACATTGTTACTGGAAATGGCCAAAGATACAGTGGACATCAGCTGATATTATAGCAGTAAATTTAGATGTAATTGATAGGATAAAAAATGAGAAAGGAGGAGATGCAAAGGGATTTTGGGCATATTTTAATATTTTTGAATCAAATAACTATGAATATTATTACAATAAAAATGAGAAATATCGAGGTAAAGTTATTTATTTTAGTAGGAATGGCTATACAGATTTAGAAGGACGGCATTTGTATAAATTAAAGCGATATGATTTAGTATATATGGATTTAAAAGAAAGTGATGATATAGTAATAATAGAATTAGAACCGAAGAGATAATAGGGCCAATATATATGAAAAATTAAAAATGTAGAAATATATTATAAATTTCGTTGAACCGTGACACCCGGGGAAACATCGTAGCAGTGACGGAGGAGGGGAACATCACCACCACCTACCAGTATGATGTATTGAATCAGCTCATAGCGGTGGTTGATGCAGACGGCAACACCACCAGCATAACCTATGACAGCATGGGCAGGCGCATTGCCATAGACAATCCTGACACGGGGAAGACGGAGTATGCCTACGATGACAGCGGCAATCTCATTGCAAAGCAGACGGCAAACTTAAAGAAGAAAAGCCAGTGGATACGCTACGGGTATCACTTTCACCAGTTAAAAATGGTTGACAACCCAACCGGTGACGATGTATACTATGAGTATGGAGCGCCGGGTGCT
>JAKPOE010000066.1 GCA_029548025.1 Spirochaetota bacterium | reverse complement strand
ACATCAATAACCACAACGTTAAAGCCAGCATCTTTTGCCCTTGTTATTAAATTTTTAAGTATAGTTAAATCTCGTCCTGATTGCGAATTTAAGTAAATTCCTTTATAAAATTCAGGCGCATTAATGGGCTGGTTAACCTCTTCCGCAGTGATTTGCGTATCACTTTTACCAAACATCTCAAAGCTAATCATGGTGGCTATAATAGCTATACACCCACCAAGAAACAGTAATCCCTTTTTCATATTTTTCCCTTTCTAAAAGATTTTGATTAATGGAAATAGTGTGTACATGATGGTACTATGTAATTATTTGTCGACTAAAATATGGTATCATTGTACACAAAAACTAAAACTCAAAGTTATGGCAGCAAAAGTTTTTTTAGAAGTAAACATGACAGGGAAATTTCCCTTATTTTCTTTTTTTATATTGTCTGGTTTTGTATGTCCGAGCTTAAAATTTTTATTTACATATTTGCAATAGCATATGATAAGACTAATACATGTATGAGCGATAGTTATTGATGATGAAATGGTATGCGGTTATGGTCATTACATCCGGAGTATCTTGATCCTAAAGGACTGGTTGCAGTATGGAGAGAAGGATTGTTAGCAAAAAAGGTGCTTGGTGGTACAACAAAAGGGTATACCAACCATCCGCAATTGCTCAGGTTTAAAAATTATAACAATCCAATGAAGGCTATTGATAGCTATCTTTTCTGGATTTATAAAGAAGCACAAAAGCGCGGTTATCATTTTGCCGCTGAGAAGATTAACGAAGAACTACTAATAGCAATAATCCCTGTAACAACAGGTCAACTTGAATATGAGATTGATCATTTATTAAAAAAAGTATATAGCAGAAATCTTAACTTTTATGACAGGTTGCTGGATGATAAAAACAAAATTATATGTCATCCTGTATTTTATTGCGTAGAAGGTGATGTGGAGCAATGGGAAATAAAAAAATAAAATCTGCTGTCATAACCAATAATCTATTCCGTTCCCTTAAAGTATATAATTTTAGACTTTTCTTTATTGGGCAGTTTATCTCCCTTATTGGCACATGGGTGCAACAGGTTGCATCAAGCTGGCTTATATATCAGCTTACCTCATCATCGATGTGGTTGGGATTATCTGCATTTGCAGCACAAATACCTATCTTTGTCATGACACCACTCACGGGAGTTGTTGCCGACCGTTTCAACAGACATGCTATCTTTATGATTACGCAAACGATGCTATGCATACAATCGCTTATCCTTGGATTGCTTGTTATATTCGATTATATTACTCCAGTCAGCATTGTGTTACTTAACCTGACGATGGGGTGTATTAATGCCTTTGATATGCCTGTGCGACAGTCCTTTTTATTTGACATGGTTGTTGATAAACAGCTTTTAAGCAATGCTATTGCGCTCAATTCAGTAGTATTTAACAGCACGCGCCTTATAGGCCCGCCGCTGGCAGGTTTTCTGGTTGCACAGTTTGGTGAAGGTTTGTGCTTCCTTATCAACACAACAACATTTGCAGGGATTATACTGGCATTATTGCTTATGAAGGATATACATTATTCTAAGATTTTGCATACCAGCGATTTCAAGGAAAATATAAAAGAAGGTTTTGTATACGTAAAAAATCATTATCCTATCAAAAGCGTGCTCATTCTTTTAGGGCTCATGAGCTTAATTGGAATGCCGTTTATGGTGCTGATGCCTGTAGTAGCAGTGGAGATATTACATGGTGATTCGCATACATTGGGATTTTTGCTGGGTACTGCTGGATTTGGGGCGCTTGTTGGTGCGCTGTTTATGGCTTCACGCAGCAGTACCACGCGGTTTGAAAACAAAATAGCGGCAGGATCACTATTGCTGGGGAGCACACTGGTTCTCTTTTCCTTTTCACGGAACCTGTATTGTTCATTGATTTTAATTTTTATCATTGGCATAAGTTTAATTATACAGATGGCATCCTGCAACACATTTATTCAATCCATGGTTGATGACACCATGCGTGGGAGGGTCATGAGCCTGTATGGCATGTCGCATGTTGGAATGGCTCCTATCGGTAACCTCATTGCAGGAGCTATCGCCCAGAAAATAGGCGTTGCCCATACATTGTTGTTGTGCGGGACGGGATGTGCTATTGTAGCATTGTGGTTTTATAAAAACTTACACAAATTAAAAAAACACATCGTTCGTTATGTGTGATAGTTCATATATGAATTTGTTTTGCTGATCAATTTTCTTTGCAGTATGCAATTATTATTGGGAGGAAAGCCGTAGCAACGTTGCATATAAATCCATTCCATAAAAATTAAAAATATTGACAGAATAAATATAAAAAACTATTTTCATATTGAAGACGTTATTTTTTTATACTATAAAATCAAATTTCAAGTTATGAATAAAGATAAATTATTGGATAAATCTATCAACTTATCTTGTAACAATTGCATACAAAAAAATAATACATTGTATGAGGATAGTTGGGATTTTAAAAATGCGAATACAAA
>JAKPOE010000061.1 GCA_029548025.1 Spirochaetota bacterium | reverse complement strand
TTTCTTTTTTCAGATTTTAATGCTGCATCGTTCTACGATGCCATGCAACGATGTGCTGCATTTTTTAAAAACAGCAATGATACCGTAAAAGCACTTGCGCGGAAAAATGCAATGGAGTCAGTCTACTATTGGGATAAGCCGGCTAAAGAATATATTGATGTACTTTATTCACACAAAGAGATTATACGGGTGGTATAAAATAAAAGAGCCTTCCACAGACACTATGAGTACGAGTGGGAGGCCCTGGAGTGTAAAATGATCTTATTTTGTTATCGGGAATTTATATTAAAAACTTGACTATTTCATGAAAACAAAATTATATACTATATTGTATACTATAATACCATTACTCTGTATTGTGGTTTTGCTTTCATGCACAACAAATGAAAAGTCAGCAGTGAACGCTTTAGTACATTCTATCAATGGACAGCCTGTCATTCCCTTTACTGCTAACAAGCTGTACATTGAACCATTTAAAAATGAAACAGGCATACAGCACTATGAAGATAGTATGAAAATAAGGATTGTTGAAAAGATTGTTGCAAACGGCAGGTTGGCGATAGTTACTTCAGAAGAGGCCAGCGATGTAAAACTCATGGGTACCATACAATCATTGCAAATACAGCCCATAACCATTGACTATGCGGGAATAGTGAAAAAAAAGCGATTATTGATTATTGCTGTGATAAGTTTAGTAAATACTCACACTAAAACGTTTATTTTTCGCAACATTACGGTACAGGCATTTAAGGAATACTCTGATATTGAAGTACCCATTACACCACTTAACATTGTTCAGGATGAGGTTGAACAGATGTTAGCCTCTCGCATTACTCTGCAGGTTGAAACAGGCTGGTATACTGCACTCAAAACAGACGCTGAGAGGGGAAAAAAATAGTATGGCATCATTGCTATCATACAATGAGTTTAAAGCAACACTTAATAAACATCAACTATCGCACATATACTGTTTTTGTGGTGATGAACAGCTTCAAAAAGAAGAAGCAGTTTTACAAATTGCATCAATAATCTTTAAATCAAAAAAAGAGGAAGATTATACAATAGCTACATACTTTGCTGATGATAACCTTGAACTGGCATTATCAAAAGTTTTATCACATTCACTTTTTGGCGGCACTTCGTTGTATGTTATAAAGCACTGTGAAAACGTTACTGCCAATAAAAAAATCCACTCCATGTTCAGGGATTGCGTAGCCAATATCCCCGATGCAAGTTATGTTATCTTTGATACCCAGGAAAATAAACCTCCATCACTTATCCCTGCTGATAGTATGAAAAGTATTCCAGCCGTACAATTTTACAGGCCATTTGCCGAAAATTGTAAAACATATATTTATAAAAAATGCAATAGCCTCAAGCTCACCATCACCGAAGAAGCAACAGATCATCTGGTAGAATTTACTGCAAGCAATATGAAAGAGATTGATGATATTCTTAATCTTATTTCATTTTCAGAAACAGCAAATATAACCATTGAATTTTTAGATGGATTTTTAATCAATGAACGAAGATCAATAGAGTTTGAATTTGTTGATACATTTTTTTTAAAAGATAAAAATGCATTAATTCTGTTTCAGGAAGCGTTGCAAAGAAACATAAACCAGGTGTTACTATTAACTTTGTTATTTAATCATGCTCAGAAAATTGAAGCATATCACATCAAGACGCAAAAGGGAAGCACCCCGGAATCTTTGATGAAAGAACTCAAGATATATGGAAAAAGACAAAAAGTATTTGCAAAACAATCTATAGTATTTAATCTTGAATCAATACGAAAATTTATAGCAAAAGTATATGTTTACGATCACAAACTTAAAAGTTATCGTTTTAAAGGTATTTTTCAGGAAAACCCTATGTATGACCTTTTACTGCAATATTTAGTGTGAAACTATTAATGTATGGACGTGTTACAAACTATTTCCGAGAATAAAGATAAATTCATTGCTTTTAACAATGAAAAATTTAAGCGGTTTCAGCAGCTTATCCCCAATCCCGCAATGCGACGAATTGTCAATACCATACCCTTTTTACTATGCATTAATAACAAAAAAATGCCGGGTTTTGTAGAAGGTGAAGTGCCACTGGGAATAAAAAATTTCAAGCTGGACGAAGATACCATGCGTTACCTGCATGGAAGATATCCAGGCACCACCTTCCATGATTTTGAACGGGGTGATTTTATAAAGATGTTTGCCGTCATGGGAAGTGTTGGCTCGGTAGCATACAATAAAAAATCCGACCTTGATTACTGGGCATGCATCCATAGAAATTCAGTTACTCAGGAGGCTTTTGATAATTTTAAAAAGAAAGTAACCATTGTACAGGAATGGGCATCAAAAGAGCTGGAAGTACCAGTACATATTTTTATTAACGATATCGAAAGTGTTAAAAATAATATATTTGCTGAAGATGAAGAAG
>JAKPOE010000032.1 GCA_029548025.1 Spirochaetota bacterium | reverse complement strand
ATGCTTCGGCTACAAAAACAGGTAAAAGGATAGTTCTGGAAATACTTGATTGAGCAGTAAAGAATTTTTCCGTATTGGTGTTATCTCCGGCATCCGTGGTTTTGATGGGTGCCTTAAAGTTTTCATAATCACTGATTTTCCCGAGCGTTTTTCTGGCAGTTCACCAGTATATGTTAATATACATGGCCACTATAAAGCATTTGCCATAATTGATTTTACTATTGCAGCAAAGCATACAGGCTACTGCTATTTAGAAGGAATACATGATGATGTAGCCGCACAGGCGTTAAAGGGATGTGATATTTTTATAGACGCTGATGACGTCCAGTTGTATGATGACAGTAGTTTTCATTATTCTGTTATAATAGGGTGTGTTGTTTATTATAACAATGAAAACTGGGGGACGGTTGTTGATATTTTACAAACAGGTGCAGCCGATGTACTGGTAATAAAAACGTACACCGGGAAGGAATATTTTATTCCTTTTGTTGAGAGTATGGTGAGCACACAACGACTTAACGAGCATATCCTTGAGATTTTCCCTATTGAAGGGTTGATTCAGTGAAGATCTTTAAAATCATAACGCTATTCCCCGATTTTTTCCAGAGTCCACTGAAATCAGGACTGTTAGGGAAAGCAATTGAAAAAGGTTTATGCCATATTGAATGTATCAATCTACGACAGTGGGGTGAAGGGCAGTACAGGCAATGCGATGATTACCCCTACGGCGGCGGCAGCGGCATGGTGCTGATGCCCGTCCCTTTATTGAAAGCTATTGAATCATGTAAAGGTGACAGCAAGGTGCTCTACCCTTCACCATCGGGAACTGTTTTGAATCAGGATATGGTTAAAGAGCTTTTTCACCATGACAGCTTTCTTTTTATATGCGGTCAGTATGAGGGCATTGACCAGCGCGTCATCAACCGCTATGTTGATTATGAAATATCAATAGGCGATTATGTCCTTTCTGGTGGTGAATACGCAGCGCTGGTAATTATTGATGCTTTATGTCGTTATATCCCGGGATTCATGTCCAATCCCGAGTCACTATCGGATGAAAGTTTTGAAAATTATCTTTTAGAATATCCACAGTACACCCGACCTCGGGAAATTGACGGTATGTGTGTGCCGGATATTCTGATTAGCGGTGATCATGAAAAAATACGCAGATGGCGTTTAGAAAAGAGTATTGAAAAAACCAGGGCTACAAGGCCTGATCTCTATAGATTGTATATTGCAAAAAAAGATGAGGTGAAACAATGAAAGCAATACAATTAATTCAGAATGAATTAAGTAAAAGTTACCGTGATGTCAATTTTGAAGTGGGCGACACTGTTAAGGTCCACTATAAAATTATTGAAGGTGACAAAGAACGAATTCAGGTTTACGAAGGTGTGGTTATTGCAATTGATAATAAAGGCATAAGCAAAACTTTTACCGTGCGACGTATTTCCTATGATGTTGGCGTTGAAAGAATATTTCCCCTGCACTCACCACGAATTGACAAAATTGTTGTAATGCGCAAGGGGAAAAAACGCAGAGCAAAACTTTATTTTTTACGCGAGCGAACTGGTAAATCTGCAAAACTTAGAGAAGTACGTGTTCATAAAAAAGGGGTTGAAACTCCCACTACCCATGAAGCTATTGACGCTCAAAAGGAAAGCACAAAATCTAATGTATAAATAATAATTATACTATGGGTGAAAAACCTGATTTTGCATTAGAAGTTCATGAATATGAAAAAGGCTGTACAATAATAGGCGGCATTGATGAAGCAGGAAGAGGCTCTTTAGCGGGGCCTCTTGCTGTTTGTATGGTTATTTACCCCTGCCATTTTTTTGCTAACCCCCCCGATGATGTTATAGGTGTTGTCAATGATTCAAAAAAATTATCTCCCAAAAAAAGATTGGCTGCAAAAGAAATAATTATTACACATTGCCTGTGGTGGGAATGTGTTCTAATACCTCACGATATAATAGATGAAAAGAATATTAATGGTGCAACATATTATGCCATTGTTCAGCTTTTACAAAACAATACCATGACACCTAATATGATTTTCATAGATGGTAATTTTTCGTTTCCACTGCCCATACCATATCAATCAGTTATAAAAGGTGATAGCCTTTCGCTTACCATTGCATCAGCATCAATCATTGCGAAGGTAACCCGTGATGAATTCATGGATAAGCTTGATGCTGAATATCCTGCATATGGTTTTGCACATCACAAGGGATATGGCACCCGTGAACATGTACAGGCTATATATCACTATGGACCCTGCCCTGTTCACCGTAAAACCTATCAACCTGTTGCAGGATTACTTGCAGGAGGATTAACACTTTTTAAATGAAAATTACCAATAACATTGTCAGTGCAGGATTGACGCAAAACTCATCACTTGCGCTGAAAAGCGGACAGGTTGTTGTTGGCACAATAACCAGACGAATGGATACTACAACAGCGATGCTGCGTGTAGGAAGCCAGCTTTTTGAAACAAGCTTTGCAAAAGGATTGCCAAAGTCAAACCACATACTACTGCGATATGATGCAATGCAGGGCAACCGATTTATATTTACCATGGTAGAGCCTGAAACAATGAAACATAATGATATATTGCTTGCAACCACCTCAAACTACAGAGCATTTTTGCATTCTCTGCACACACTTGACGATATTACCGTTTTTTCAGTCCATAAAGCTCTGGTGACAAGCAACCTTTTGCATCCCCTTCGTTTTACCACTATTGCACCACTGCTGCAGCGTTTATTGCAAAGGGGAATGTCAAATGAAACACTGCAAAAATTTTGTTACACTGTTTCAAAAGATTCTGGTATTAGTTTCATTATGCATTTACTACGAAATGCTAACGATAATCTACCGGAACTTTCTGATGAAGAGATACAGGATGTTTTTTCAATGATGTCAAAAGAGGATATTGAAAGTTTACTCTATTATGCAAGCGATAGTTCAAGAAATAGCTATTCCATCCCTTTTTACGACAACAATGGATTTAACAATGCATATATTATTGCCGATAAGGATTTTGTATGCATAGATGTAACCTTTGAACATCTTGGTAAACTTAACATTAGCATCAGCAAACAAAAGGGGCTTTCTATAAAAATCTATTGTTTTAATGATGGTGCTTATAACGCTTTACAGCCTGCTATGCAACAACTATCGAAAACAATAGAAGAAGCTACAGGTGAACCTGCACAATGCGATTGTGTATTGCGCAAAGACTGGGAAGAAAAAATAATTGCATTAATTCATAGTATGTATATACACTACAGCATTGATTTTTCTGTATAAAGTAAATGTACTTTTGGGGAACAATATCATGGAAGATATTGCGGTAGCACTAGAATACTTAACCGAAGCCAAACTGCCTAAAATTATAGCCAAAGGAAAAGGCAGATTAGCTAAAACAATTCTTGACAAAGCTAAAGAGCATAATATACCTATTTATCAGGATACTGATTTAGCCACGGTCCTTTTGACCCTTGAAAGTTCATATATTCCTGAAGAGCTCTATAAAGCAGTTGCGATAGTTCTTGCATATTGTTATAATGTTAATGATCGTTTTAGACAAAAATTAAATTGAGTGTAGCAGGTATACCAATTTTTATATTTTTTAATATTTTGTACTTGATTACTTCAATTGAAACAATTACACCATTGATATGGTTCAGATGAGAAAAATACCATTAGATGAACTTAAACCTGGCATGAGGTTTGACAAACCTGTTTACATTGACAGCAATAATATGCTTGTAGCAGCCAATGTATCCATTAAGATAGATGATATAAAAAAGCTCATGCGCTGGGGAGTAAGCGAGGTTGAAACTGCAGGGACTCTGGTTTCCACGGAACAGGAAATAAAAGCTGCAACAGCTCGCGCAACCATGACCGACAGCGACCAGGCAAGGAAAATAATTGATGAATATAACAAATTATTAACACAGCGTGTCCCACTCATTGAAATACACCGTGAAGCGTGCAAAGCAGTAGGGAATGTTTATAGCGCAATTAAAGCTGACGAACCATTTACCATTGATGAAATTGACGCTGCATTAAGCAAGATCATTGAAATAATGAAGAACTATCCCAATATATTTTTATTTTTATATGGATTGGAAGAAGGCAAAAACTATCTTGTAGTACATTCAGTTAATGTTACCTTTTATGCAATCTTAATTGGTATGGCATTAAAATATACACCAATCAAACTTCGTGAGCTTGGTTTAGGGACCATGCTTATTGATGCTGGCATGATTAAACTGCCAGCGTATATAATGCATAAACAATCTAACTTAACCGAGCATGAATTTAACCAGATAAAAACCCATCCACTGCATGGATACAAGGCATTGCGCCAGCTTGGTAAAATACCTGAAAAAAGCGCTCTTATCTGCCTGCAGCATCATGAACAATTTGATGGGAAAGGGTATCCACGGGGGCTTAAAGGAACTCAGATTGATGAATACGCACGTATTGCCGCAATTGCTGATTCGTATGAAGCACAGATTGCAAATAGGGTATATCGTAAACGGATATTCTTCTATCAAGCAATGAAGAATCTGCTTTCAAGCGGTATCAATAAATTTGATACGGTTATTTTGCGGGTATTTTTATCAAGGATGTCAGTATATCCCATTGGTTCAATAGTTGAACTCAGCAATGGAACCATAGGTATAGTGATTGGTTCCGTTCCGCAAAAACCATTGCGTCCTATTATCAAGCTCATTATGGATCAAAATAAAAAGCGATTCACTGATACCATTATTGTCAACCTATTAGAAGAAAAAGCGCTGTATATTACCCGTGCACTTGATGAGGCTGAGATTGGCATCAACCTGTTTGAGGTTTTATAACGTATAGTATCATAAATAAACGTCAGTATGCATCACCATTACTTTTAATCAGACGTATCGCTATGGTTCATTCACTTGTTTTTATTTTTATAAAAAAAGCGGGATACCATGCAAACAAATAATCATGAGTATGGTTTAAAAGGTGAATTGGTAGCTAAAGATTTCATTGTTAACCAGGGCTTTAGCGTCATTGCACAAAATTTTCGTTTTGGAAGATATGGCGAAATAGACATCATTGGACAAAAAGAAAATCTTCTGGTATTTTTTGAGATTAAAGCACGGCATACACAATCCTATGGCAATCCTCTGTATGCAATAACACAAAAAAAGAAAAAATCGTTACGAGCAGTAGCATCCTATTTTCTTGTGCAAAATCCAGTATATAACAACAAAGAATATACCCTGCGCTTTGATTGTATTGCCATCCTTGGGCAAACAATTGAGTGGATAAAGGATATTATCCGATAACATAAAAATTGTTATACTTACTTCCCGGTATAAATACTTCCTCCGGCTAACACATCAGTGAGTGCCGTCATTTTGTATATAGCCCCATTGCTTCAGCAGATCATTCATCTGTGATGAAACCGTTACCGCTTCAGATACCTTTTGCAAACCACTTTTACCGGGAACACACCATGCTATTATTGCATCAGGGAATGCAGCAATAGCATCACTTTTGATAGGTTGCTGTAACAATGGGTTGGTTGTATCAAAGATATATTCATTGCCATGTTTTGGTAACGCAATGCCACCATATCCCAGAAGAACAACAACACCGTCAGTGGTAATAAAATATTGTGTCCGCGCAGGAATTGTGGAAAAAATGAGTCTTTGACCTTTTTTAAGCTTGAAGCGACAGCTCTGACGATGTACCTGTTGCACCACACCTTCTGACTCCACCGTATAAAAAAAACCTTCCTTTACAGCAATGCTCCCGGTAACATTTTTTTTAGCATAGAGTACATTGCCCGGCTGTTTAAAACGCAGTGCATACAGCTTCTTTTTCATGGCTGAAACCTTTTCATCATCAATGCCTGCTATGTTATAGAGCTCATCAGTATCTTTCTGCAAATCATATAATTCATGGTATTCTGAAACATGTTGCCCACCCCAATGATATGGTTTAACCCCAAAGCCATAAAATTTTTCTACATACTTATAACCATCTGCTCTGACCCCATACATAAGCCTGCCCTCACAGTAAACCGGACGGTCCCCATGCTCTGAACACTCAATGTACGGTAGCAAGCTTATGCCCTGATAGCTCTGTGGAATGGGAATGCCTGCCAGCTCGCAAACAGTAGGAGCAATATCGATATTTCGCACCTGATAGGGAACAGATATAGCCCCAGTAATTTTTTTTTCAGGGAGTTTGATGATAAGTGGCACATGCATCTCCTCATCAAACAATGTTTGTCCGTGGGTAAATATAGATTTTTTGTTGGTATAGGGACTATGGCTATGCGCCTCATGAAAAACCTCACCGTGGTCAGTTGTTACAACGATGATGGTGTTATCGTAAAGTTTTAAGCTTTTTAAAACAGCAACTATTCTGCCAATATAATCATCGGTATAGGCAACCTCGCCAAGATAGCGTCTAAACCAGGGATGTACTCCTTTGATGCTCTTTCGCAATGGTTCCAGATACTGCGCAGGCGGGATATAAGCATTATGCGGCGCATTAAAATTTACAAAAAGAAAAAAAGGTTTATCCTTATTGTCAGCAAGCCACTGCTCAACCTCACTGGCAATATCCACTGTGTCCTCCCACTGTCGCTCATATTCTGACATATCATCAAACCCTACATCAACACCAACGCCCGAATGATCCAGAATAAAAGCGTTGTTGCCAATAGAACGAGTGATATAGCCATGATGCTTAAAAAGTACCGGGAGTGGCACTACACCGCTTTGCGTATAAAAATATTTTTTTTCCTGATTGGACACCTGAAAGTAATAGATATTCACCCCGGTAGTTGATCCATACACCGAAGAGAGCATCGCAATCGTTGAAGGACGCGTCCAGTTAGCTACCACACAGTGATTGACAAATGCAGCGCCATCCTTTGCAAGCGCATCCATGTTAGGGGTGATAGCGTACTTTGGCACAATACAGTGTACGGCATCTGCTCTTAGTGCATCAACCGAGATAAATACAACATTGGGGATTGTTGTTTTATCAGTGTGTTTAATCATTGCATTGGCAACAAAGCAGTACGCATAATCTTCAGAATCACTCTGGAAATTTAGTATCAGTACAGCATCGGAATAATTTTTTTCTATAGCAATTGCCATTGTTGTAAACGGCACCGGTGACAGCGTATATTCGCCTAACGTCATCTTTTTTTTGTGCGATAGTAACTGTACAATCAGCCTTCCCTTCCCCATTGAGGCACAGTCAAAAGTTAATTTCCCTTTTGTCCATGTAAGAGGAATGGCAACCTCAGCAGGATTATGGTACCGAGCTGGTAAAACAAGTGCCCGTGTTGTCTTTGACCATTGTTTTTCCCTGTCAACTTCATACGCCATCTTAACGATATATGGTTTTTTCATCCATGGATCAACATAGATGTCCCTGCTGTAAAGCCTTTGTAAAACGTTTACATCGTAGTGGATATCCATGTCCTTCTGCAACAAATCAGTGAGCACAGGTTTTTGAGAGCATGCTGTCAAAAGTATTGCTAAAAACAATGTTGTAAACAATCGTGTCATAATCGCAAACTGTATCCATTTATTGTATGCAACAAATCGATGTATAGAGTATTAATGCAACGATAATTTAAAAAAAGATTTTATCCGTACAATAAAAACTTTACAAAACAACTATCGCCCCTGTAGTATGTATGCGCTATGATGCGGATATAAAAAAATGAAAAAATATATAGTGTTTATGATGGTTTTGTGTATTGGCTGCAAAACGCAATTTGGGATAATCAATACCGTTGTATCAGAAAGCGGACAATCCATTGTATCACATAATGCTGATGGGATTACCATTACCGTTGAACCTTTTACTGACGATACATGGTTTAGAATAGCTGAAAACAGTCAATTTATTGACAAAGCAAATATTGTACGCCTTCCAAAACTATTTTTTTTCCTCATATTGATTGAAAATAAAACTGATACCCCTGTTATGATAAAGGATATAGTATTGAGGTATGACAACACAACAACTGCTGCCTTAACCACTGAAGAATTAAAACTATCTCTTTCTTCGCCTGCTTATGAATGGATAAAGGTTGATGAGCTTACCGTACCCCAGCGCTTACTGTACTTCAACGGCACTATACAAAATATTGATTTTGCACACGATGCTATCCCCTGTACACTGCCATTTGTGCCCGCAGGCGATAGCCACATCAACATCATTGCATTCACATGGATACCGGTTAATGTACGCAAATTTACCATTGTAGTAACAGCAATAACACCTGATAGTAAAAAAATAGTTGAATGTAATTTCATACGAAATGAATATAGAACCAAAGGTAAACATTTTTTACAATGACCATACTTATGTACTATAAGGGGATAAACCATGAAATTTGACGAAAACGTCATCAACAAGGTATGCGAACTTTCCCGGTTAGAATTGACACCTCGGGAAAAACAGGAATTTACCATGCAGTTAGAAGATATTATACGCTATGTTGAAAAAATCAACGAGCTTGATACCATCAATGTGCAGCCTGCTGACCACATTGTACCATTATCCAATGTATTCAGGGATGATAGGATTAATGAGTCGCTTCCTGTTCAGGAGGTGCAAAAAATTGCTCCGCAGTTTGAAAAAAACCATTTTGTGGTACCACG
>JAKPOE010000070.1 GCA_029548025.1 Spirochaetota bacterium | reverse complement strand
GCATTTATAATCATTTCATTTAGTATTAAACTTAGAACTACTTTATTTTTAATGGTAAATCCCCATGATTCAATGGTTGCAAGTATAGTATCAACTCCCGATTGAATTTGTTTTGAAGCGTTAATGCGGATGGAATTAGTTTCAATTATATTATGAATATAATTTGACAATCCAAATACATTGTTCCGTGATATTATTTTATCGACCAGTTGCACAAATTCAGTTTTATTCACCGGAATTTTTAAAACATTTCCTATTCCCTGTCTGAATATTTCATCAAAAAAAATATCTATATTGCTTTCGGTTATCATTATAGCAGGTATATAGGTATAATGATTTTGGAGATAGTTATAAAGATCAAAAGCATTATCGCCAGGCAAAGCAACCTGTGAAATAACCAGATCAATGTCGTGCATATTTAATAGTGAAATAGCGTCAAATGCACAATCAGCAAAAAGCACCGAATAGTATGACGAAAAATAATCTTTTAGTATGTTTTTGTAATCGGTATGATCTACTATTAATATTGTGTTCATGATGATAACATTCCCCTAATGGTGCATTGAATAATATGTAACAAACTATGCATAATATTTCAATTATTATTTTAACGTATGATCATCTCTAAAAATGTTTTTTAACTATAAACAATATGATGCAACATCATTATAATACTTGTACCCATGAAGAACTTTCAAATATCTAATTATGATGGTTTCCCGTATGATTCACAAAGTTTTTAATATTATATTCTATTTAAATCAAGAAATGTAATTTTTTTTAACAAGAGCTAAAAAGCATATTATCATAGCATTGAAGCAAAACATGGGAATATCATGTAAAGCACTTTATAATGAAGATACAATGGGCTAAATAATGACTGTAACCATGTATAATTTTGAAAAAATGAATTTATGGTGAATAATTTTAATAAAATCATTGACAAGCTTTCTAAATATAAGCTATAATTGTTTCAAAGTGTTATTCATTGGATTATTTGGTCAAAATTTGTGAGGTGAAAGATGAAAAAAATAATGATGTTAACATTATGTATTGTTTTCTCACTGGCAATAATTTCAGATAGCAGTATTGCTCAGGATACCGTAAAAAAGGGTACAAAAGAATATATTGCTGATCTTTCAAGCAATGATGAAGCAGTAGTAGTGGCTGCAGAGGAGTGGATAGCTGATAATAAGGAAAAATCTGCATTATCAAGGTTGCAGGAATTATTGCGAAGTGATAATCGAGTAAAGGTGCGTTTATATGCTGCAATTGCCTTGGGCGAGATTGCCGATGAGTCTGCTGCAGAAAGTTTAAATAATGCTCTACTTAATGATCCAAGTGCTGATGTACGGTATACTGCACTGCTGGGGATTGCACGGATAGGTTCAAAAGATTCATATGATGCCATACAGAAAGCCCGTGAAAGTGAGCAGGATCCTTTTATCAAAGATTTAATTCAAAAAATGGAAGATAAATTAAAAGGTAAATGATATCGTAGCGTCTAAAAATCTATTTAGACGGTAATGCTGTACATAAGTTTGTTGGTATACAGTAAGCAATAGATTAACAGCCCACGGGTTAGACCGTGGGCTGATTATTACATGAATTATTACATGAAGATGTAATTTTTAATTAATTTTCAAAGGAATGTTACCGTGGAACAACAGGTAAAATATGTAGTTTTTGATATAGAATCTATACCTAATGCACCTTTAATAAAACAGGTAAAATATCCGCATTTATCTATTGGCGAGCATGATGCGGTTATAAAATTTCAGGAAGAGATTCTCAACGTTTCGGATGGTTCAACATGGTTTATCCCTGTGACATTTCAACTGCCTGTTATAGTTTCAATGCTTGAGGTTGATGAAAAATTTTTCCCCATACGGATGCATACATTGGATGAACCTCAATTCAGGACTGAAGTTATTGTCAATCAGTTTTGGGAGGCAATAGAAAGCATATATAATGATGCTTCATACGTTACTTTTAATGGTAGAGGTTTTGATTTTCCTTTGATGGAGTTGATGGCTTTCAGGTTTGGCGTTACGGCAAAGCGTCATTTTAAGGATAAATTTGCTTCAAGGTTTAGATTTGGTACAAAACATATTGATATTCATGATTGGCTGTCAAACTACAGTGCAATCAGGATGCAGGGAGGATTGAATTTACTGGCAAAAGTTATTGATAAGCCTGGCAAGGTTGAAATGACCGGCGATGATGTTTATGATCTCTTCAAAGAAGGGAAGTTACAATCCATTCACGAATATTGTATATCTGATGTCATGGACACTTATTTTGTGTTTTTACGAACACGAGTTATGATTGGAGAATTAAGTCGTGAGCGGGAAGGTGTTATTATTCAGCATACACGCGATTTTCTGGAAAAGAATAAATCTGCTGTCAAAGGATTTGAGCAATATTTAACAAACTGGAAGTGAATTGTTTTGCAATGGCAGGAATATACATGGTAAAAACCTGCCATTGCTATGAGCAGTAATTGTTTAACTATTTTCTAACTTTCAAAAACAGCGCCTCTATCTGCTGATGAAACCATAAGACTGTAACGGTACATATAGCCACTGGTAATCTTTGGTTTTGGAGCTTTCCATTTTGCAAGGCGAGCCTTTATTTCCTTGTCATCTAATTTAAGGGTTAATTTTTTAGCCGGTATATCAATTTCAATAATATCACCATCTTTGACAATCGCAATGGGGCCTCCGGAGGCTGCTTCTGGTGATATATGACCTATAGAAGAACCTCGTGTTGCACCGGAAAACCTGCCATCGGTTATAAGTGCAACTTCTTTATCCATGCCCATACCAGCTATAACGGACGTGGGAGTGAGCATCTCACGCATACCGGGACCACCGCGCGGTCCTTCATAACGTATAACGATTACATCTCCTTTTTGTATCTGCCCGCCCATAATTGCTTTAACCGCTTCTTCTTCTGAATCAAAAACCCTTGCAGGTCCACTGTGTTTATACATTGAAGGATCAACAGCAGCCTGTTTGACAATACAACCATCAGGAGCTAAGTTTCCGGTAAGCACCGCCAATCCTCCATCCTTATGCACTGGTTTAGTTACATTTCGTATAACCGATGTATCAAATATGGTTTTGTCTTTAACATTTTGTGCTATTGACTTACCGGTTACCGTCATGGCATTGCCATGGATTAGCCCATGCTTTAATAGTTCATTTATTAAAGCAGGCATCCCACCAGCATAGTGCAAGTCAACCATGTGATGAGGACCCGCTGGAGCAATGCTGCAAAGATGAGGTATGCGTTCGGATATCTGCTGTATATCTTTAAGCCGTATGGGGATTCCCGCATAGTGCGATATTGCAGGGATATGAAGTGCAGTGTTAGAAGATCCACCTATTGCCATATCAACAGAAAGCGCATTCTCAATTGCTTTTTTTGTTACTATTTTTTTTGGTGTTAATTGCTTTTTGACAAGTTCAACTATTTTTTTACCGCTTTCCTTTGCTAAACGGATACGATCGGCCATTACTGCTGGAATAGTACCATTGTAAGGAAGTGCAAGCCCTAATGCTTCAGTAAGACAGTTCATGGAATTTGCAGTATACAGCCCTGCACATGAACCAGCGCCTGAGCAGGCTGAGCATTCTATTTCATAAAGATCTTCTTTGGAAATAAGCCCTTTTGCAGCTTTACCTACAGCTTCAAAGACCTCGTCAAGTCCAATAGCTTTCCCCTTATAATTGCCCGGAAGCATTGGACCACCAGAAACTATGATTGATGGTATATCAACCTTTACAGCAGCAATTATCATGCCGGGAACTATCTTGTCACAATTAGGTACCATGACAAGACCATCAAATGCATGCGCTTTTGCCATAATTTCAATTGAATCAGCTATAAGCTCACGTGACCCTAATGAATATTTCATGCCTATATGGTTCATCGCAATACCATCGCATACGCCAATTGTTGGAAATTCAATTGGCGTACCACCAGCGGCGATAACACCTTTTTTAACCGCTTCAACGATATTTTTAAGATGAATATGACCGGGAATTATTTCATTAAATGAGTTAACAACGCCAATTAATGGTTTTGATAACTCGTCATCAGTTAATCCTAACGCTTTAAAAAGTGAACGATGAGGTGCTTTTTCAATACCTTTCTTAACACGGTCGCTTATCATAATACAAAATTCCTCCTTTATATATAGACAATAATTAATGTATACATAATAGTATATATATATATTGTAAATTAAAATTTACTAAAAAAAAGACATCATTTAAAAATTACTTTATAGGCGGATTGCGCGCCAGGTGGAATAAAATCTATAGGTTCAAAAGTAATATTGGAAATATTGTTTGCATTTTCTTTTACTGAATCGGTTGCCAAAACTTCCCATGCTTCTGCAGTATCCTCACCTAATTTACTTGCAGCATTAACCTCTGCACCGTATACATCTTCATCGCCAATGCGAAGCATGGTGCCAAATCCTAAACCTACGCATAACACAATGTGGTCTTCTTCATGCTTATTGTTATTATAATCGTATAAAACCTGATGCATTGTTTTGCAGCATTCCAAACCTTTAACAACATTTCTGAAAATAACAAGCATGCTATCACCTTCAGTCTTTAATAAAATTTCGTCATATTCTTCAATGATTGGTACAAGAAGGCGTTGCGATTCATAGATGGTCTGTAAAAAATGAATGATGCCATAGGTTGCCACCTTTCGGGAAAAAGCGGCTAAATCAGTAAACATAACGCACCATACTTCACCAAACAAATCCCATATCCTTTTATCAATTAATTCTTTATTGACATCCGGCTTCAAACGTTTTTGAATTAATTTTTCAAGACGATCTTCGGATGCTCCAACCGAAATTACTCTTCGTAATGCCATGAGTTCATCCTCCAAAAATAGTATTATTACTTATCGTCATTGCGGGCTTGACCCGAAATCTACTTTACTACCACCGTCATTGGGGGCTTGATCTGGAATCCAATTAATTATTGTGAGATCCTGAAATAATCCTGAATCAGAGTTCAGGATGACTTATTACGTTTCGGGATGAAACTTCGCACGCTGTCATTCTAAGAAAGCGTTAGCAATTGAAGAATCTATTCTTTCATAAAACGATGAGATTCTTCACTCTATTCAGAATGACATGTCACCACATTGTCTATGGCATAACACAAGATCACGATAATAAAAAAGGAATGAAAATAGTGAAATATAAAAAATGTATAATGTCAAGAACTATACTTGGGGAGCACTAATTATTATAAAAACCTCTTGACAAAAAGCTATTACACCCTTTACAACTATACATCACATTAGATGTATATCATATAATTATACTATGTTTAACCCACTAAAAATATTTAAAAATAAAAAAGTTGGTCTGGCACTTGGCAGTGGTGGTGCTAAAGGGATAGCGCATGTTGCTGTTATTGATTATTGCGAAAAGAATGCAATCCCCATTAATATAATCGCCGGTTCCAGCATTGGTGCGGTTATTGCTGCACTGTATGCGTATGGCAGCCTTAAGGAGTTTGTGTCATTTTTAAGGCTTGTTAAAAGCAATGATATATTTTCATATTTTGATCCTGTATTTCCAAAAACAGGATTGATACAGGGCAGGCGGATGATTGAACTTTTAGCAAAATTTATACCAAAAAGTGTTTCAATTGAAGATTTAAAGATTCCGGTAGCGATAGTTGCTACTGATTTTTACAGTGGCAATCCTGTTGTTTTTAAAAAAGGAAATGTCCTTGAGGCAATCAGGGCAAGCATATCCATCCCCGGGATTTTTGTTCCGGTTAGATATATGGACACCGTGCTACTGGATGGCGGTGTTGCCAATCCTCTGCCAATTGATGTGGTAAAACAGATGGGTGCCGGTATCACGATAGCGGTTAATCTACATCCAACCATTAAAGTAAAAAAGGCTAAGATTGCGGCAATGAACAGTTTACAGGAACTATCGCCCAAAGAAGAAAATTCTTCAAATGATATTATTGAACATGTTGATAAGGAGCCAGTCGATACTTTATCGAAGATTACACAGCGATCAGGCGGTTGGATAAATAAAGCAAAACAGTGGTTGGGAATGAACAGTGAGGGCAATGCAGCAAAAGACAACATACCAAATATTTTTGAGATAGTTTCCGGTACCATTGACATCATGGAGTTTATGAATACAACACTTATGATAACCTATAATAAGCCTGATGTGTTGATTGAGCCTGATCTTTTGCAGGTTTCAACGCTTGATTTTACAAAAGTTGATATGCTTTTGCAGGAAGGGCATGCAGCATGTGAACGGGTGCAAAAAGATATTAAACATAAAGTTTTGCGATGGGTATAGACTATGGCATTAACAAAAGCCCAACAGTTAGAAGATTTGCGTGTTCACGGTATTGGCAACTGCAAGCGGTGTAAGCTGCATGCAACGCGTAGCACCATAGTCTTTGGCGAAGGTAATCCTGAAGCACGTGTCATGTTTATTGGCGAGGGTCCCGGCAAAGACGAAGATGCGCAGGGCAGGCCCTTTGTTGGTAAAGCAGGACAGCTTTTAACAGCGGTGATTGAAAAAGGGATGAAGCTTAAACGCAGTGATGTGTATATAGCCAATGTTGTTAAGTGCAGACCAACGGTTAATATGGAGTTAAAGCGTGACCGTCCACCTGATGATGAAGAAACAGCTGCCTGTGGTGGATTTTTAAAACAGCAGATTGACATCATACAACCAGAAGTTATAGTAACGCTGGGCAACCCATCTACAAAATTTTTACTCAATTCAAAAGAAGGCATAACAAAAATCAGAGGTGTGTGGCAGCTTTATAACGGTTTTCCGGTTATGCCAACATTTCACCCATCGTATATTTTGCGCAACGGTGGTGATGCCAGCCCACTGAAGCGTCTGTTGTGGGAGGACATAAAGAATGTCCTTGCTTATTTACATGGTGAAGTTTCTTCTGCCGATATTGCTAAAAAAATAAAAACATTACCCGAGTTAAGTTTACATGATACAACTGAGAATAAACGTGATGATGAGGTACAGGGAAATTTGTTTTAAATTATTTTGTTCGATAGTTACTGATAATGGATTAACAGTAACTATCGAACATAGAGTATGTAAGTAGCTGGTTGCTTTAAGCACTGTTGCTTTTAATAAAAATTTTCTTGTTATGGAGTAAGCATAAATGTATTATTTATTATAAGGAAAAAGCTGTAGCTTTTGATTAAATGATATACAATATATAACAACTTATTTAAAAACTTTTTGTGGGGGTATTTATGTCAACAATCGAGGTGAAAGAAGTTAAAGACAGTAAAATGATGAAACAGTTTATTATGTTTCCCTGGACTTCAAAGATTTATGAAAATGATCCGGCGTGGGTTCCTCCCATCATCGGTGATATGAAAAAACTTTTTAATCCCAAAAAAGGTTATTTTTACGATATTGGCGAGGTTGCCTATTTTTTAGCGTATAAAGATGGTGTGCCTGCCGGAAGGATTACAGCTCATGTTAACCGGATGTACGAGGAAAAATATAATAAAGAAACAGGCTTTTTTGG
Organism: Spirochaetota bacterium; assembly: GCA_029548025.1. The sequence goes on along the minus strand of JAKPOE010000070.1, from coordinate 2,786 downwards.
TTTTTATGAGGCAATTGATGATCTGGATGTTGCACGTGCATTGTTTGCTGTTGCGGAAGGTTGGTTAAAGAAAAAAGGCAAAACGCGCGTAGAAGGTCCGCAAAGCTTTTCTATTTATGATTCGGTTGGATTTGAGGTGTTTGGTGAGGAGATTATGCCAGTGGTTGGGCTACTTCACTTTGCACCGTACTATAAAGATCATGCCACCGCTTGCGGTTACACCAAGTGCATTGACTGGCATTGCTTTTTAGTAAAAAAGATAGATGATTTCAAACCGTATTTAAAAGATGTCCGCGAAAACATCATGAAAAATCAGGATGTTAAATATGTATATTATACTCCAAAGGAATTAAAGAAGCGCGCAAAAGAAATCCATGAAATTTTTAACCGAGCATGGGACGGCAACTGGGGGCATCTGCCTTTAACTGACAAGCAATTTAAAATGCTTGTTGATGAGCTTAAACTTGTTGCAGTACCAGAGCTTATTGTATTTGCTGAAAAAGATGGCAGGACCATTGGTTTTATTGTTTCGCTACCTGACATGAACCCTGCATTAAAAATATTGAACGGCAGGCTTTATCCCTGGCGATTGATAAAGGCATTGCGGTCTATAAAAAAGGTTAAAAGGATACGAACTATCATCATGGGAGTATTGCCTGAATATCGAGGACAGAAGATTGATGATGTGTTCTATTTGTTTACAATAGAAAATGGAATACGGTTGGGTTATGTTGAGTCTGATTGCTCGCTTATTGTTGAAACAAATCAAAAGATGATAGGAGCGCTGAAACCGCTAAAAGGGCAAATATATAAAACCTATCGCATATACGAAAAGCACATATGATTAAAAACACAAAGCGCTTGCAACAGTTTGAAAAAGAGTTTGTTCAGAAGAACTCCTTAAGCCACCTTCAGGCATTAAAATTGCTCGATGGTATGTGGGAGATGGGAATGACTTTAGGAGTTCTTCCGCCAGACGATCCATGGGAAGGGATTGAAGTTGATATTAGAGTTGCAAGGATAGTAAATTGTTTTAAAGAAGAAATAAGTTTTGGTATGTATGCTACCTTGAAATCATGGAAAGGCATATAGTATTTTTATGCAAGGACTAATGAAAAAGGCCTATAAGATTTCAAAAAAAGAGATATTGAGAGCCGTGGAATAAAAAAAATTATAGTAAGATATTATAATCACATTTGATGATTAGCAGAGTGGTAGATTATATAAAAAATAAAAAAAAGGGAAGAAGTTTTGGAATGGACATACATCAAATAAAAAGGAGAATTTTTATGAATAAACAAAAATTGCTTAAGCCAGTCAATGTAATGATGGCTATAGACTTTGTTTGTCTATCTGGAACTGCCATGCTTGATGATGCTATTCCAAAAGATATTTATGGAATTATTCATCCAATATTTGGATATATATTTGTGCTATGTGTGGTATTCCACGTTTTTTTAAATTGGGCATGGGTTAAGAGCAATTTTATTATAACAAAAAAGTAGAATTATTTATTTTGTCGTATTATTAAGTTGCTATCTTACGCCTTAATTTAAAAAGCTGGCATCAAAAGCCAACACAACTGCCATGCTGAATCATGTCCTTGACTGATTTTAAGAATTATTTTCAGGATATCGTATAATGATTTTGATTCATGAATAAAGCCTGTAATGACATAGCGAAATAATACTATTTCATGATGAGTGAAGCACTTCTTCAGTGTTTTTTCTTGTAGCGTAAATTGTCAAATTTTGTAAAGCTGAATAATAATTAATTTTTGGGGGCTATATCATTATGAATTATCTATTACTGGCTATCCTTGGCACAATGGTAATATTAATCATTCTGGTTTTATTTTTACTGCTGCGAAATCAACCATCTGATGTTGCTTCGCAGATTAATGCAGCCATTGCCAACCAATTGTTAACATTTCAATCTGCAATCCATAACGAATTAAACTCTACCAGGCAGGAACTGTCACAATCCAAAGATACTATCGCACAGCATACCTTAAAAACTATTGAATCAATAAACAAGATTGGGCAGACAATCCATACCATTACACAGCAGCAGGAAGAGGCACAGAAGTTAGGACAGTCATTGAAGGATTTGTTGCAGTCGCCGAAGTTGCGGGGTAATTATGGCGAAGCAATTTTAGAGGAGATGCTGGATAGGGTGCTGCCAAAAGGAATCTGGGAAATGCAATATGCCATTGAGGGGCGTGAAAAGGTTGATGCAGTGGTGAAGATGAAAGACATGATAATCCCCATTGATGCAAAATTTCCTCGTGATAATTATCAAAAATATTTGCAGGCTCAGTCGGCAGAAGAAAAACGAAATTACTGGGACAAATATGTCAACGATGTAAAAACACAGATTAAAAGTATCAGCGCTAAATATGTAAAGCCCGAGAAGGGGACTTCTGAGTTTGCATTAATGTTTATACCATCCGAGGCTATCTATTATGAAACTATCGCCGAGAAAAATTATTTAGGAGTTCCAAGTGACATCTATGAGTTTGCGCAGGATCAAAAAGTTATACCGGTAAGCCCCAATACATTTTATGCATTTTTGCAGCTTATAGTGGTTGGTTCACGAAATCTGGAAATTATAAAAAGTGTAAAAAAGATTCAAGGCGGGCTTGCTGAGCTTGAAAAATCATTTGAGCTGTTTTATAATAAATACGAAGATATTGGTAAAAATATTGAAAAGGCTCAGGAAGCATATCGTATTGGCGATAGTCACATAAAACGGTACAAAAATAGATTGGATAGCACCCTGAGTCT
>JAKPOE010000454.1 GCA_029548025.1 Spirochaetota bacterium | reverse complement strand
CCTGCCCTATCAATAGCCCTGATGTGAAAATAGGTCACCCCATCTTTTAAATCAGTAACTATGTATTTGCGTATAGGACCTTCAATATTTTGTACGGCTGGATCAAATGCTGGAAGTTCATTATAAATAACGGCATATCCTGCAATACCTGATTCATCTACCGGTGGTATCCATTCCAATATTGCTGTTGTATTGCGTGTCCACCTTCCCTCAGGATGAGTAACCGAATATATCCTGGGTGGCAGTACTGAAATATCCGAAAATTTTGCAATCAGCCTTTCATTGCTGTTCCAGAATAATAAAATGCGTTGTCCACTCAAGACTGGAAATTGATCATTAGAGTTAACATTGGGGTCTGAAATTCTTACTTCACTGGCTAATGTGTTATCAATAAGTGAAAATTTTTTGGCAAAAACAGCTTCATAACGTTCCCGTGCATCATGCCATACTATAATTAAATCATCGTTAGAAGCAGCAACAACTCGTGGCTGGAAACAATCAATGTTTGCAGTAGTAACATTAAAAGGTTGAGTTTCCCAATTTTTGCCTTTATCAAATCCACGGAGCAGCTTTATGCCCCACTGACGATTTTCATTGTTTTGATAAACACAATAAATAATATCATTATGCAAAATGATTGAAGGCGATGAATCATTAGCAGGACTTGTTGTTATTTTTTTAGGGTTAGAAAAACTTTTCCCATTATTAGTAGAATATAAAAAGAATAAATCATCTGACAACAAACCACCACTGAGTGTTTTACCCTGCATTACAATATATATTGCATTATTGCTGAAAGCGATAGCAGGGAAAAAGATACCTCTATATTCAGATGAAATATCAGTGATTGTATCCAATTGCGAAAAATTCAACTCATCTATAGAATATGCGTGGTATAGTATCACACGTCCCCGTAACGTACCATGAAAAAAAAGATGTAACCCGCCTGAAGCATCATAATAAACCTGAGAAAGCATGGACTGATCGGATATAAATGACATTGCAACTGGTTTTGTCCATGTAGCCCCCAGATCGTTTGATATGGTAAGCATTATGGCACTTCTGTTATTAATAAGATTATGCCATGTACATGCTATATGCCCATTATTTGATATTGCCACATGGGGGCGTATTGCTACTGCCGGATCAATGGTATCTAATTTGTAGGGAGGTAAAAAATCATGTCCTGCATTTAATGATAGGGTAATATACACACCGTTTTCGTTCTTTTCGTTACCTTCAAAAACAGCAGCAATGACATTTCCCTTGCTAACCGCATACGGTGATTTAATTTTCAGCGTATAGGGTGTTATGATAACACTTTTTTCCCATCCCACAGGAAATGTAACCACCTCCTGATAGAACAAATAAAAACTGCCATAGATAAGCAAAAATACAATAACACCCCATACGAAATACCGCAACTTTGGTTTGCGAAATGTTAAATCAAATAAATATGCAAAAAAATTCTTCATGCTCCCATTATCGGATATTTAGCCGGTATATTCACCTTTTGCTTTTAGCTTTTCTTTCTCTTCATCTTCAAGTACATTAAATGCTATTTTCCCAACCTTTGTCTGTGGCAATTCATCTCTAAACTCTATCTCACGTGGGCAACTCCATTTTATCAAGTGCTCCCTGCAGTGTTTTATCAATTCCTGTACTAAATCA
>JAKPOE010000063.1 GCA_029548025.1 Spirochaetota bacterium | reverse complement strand
ATTTTCAGTAATATACTGCACCTAACAGGTCGGTATATGTCATTGGCGCTCCGTGGCGCGACAATCGGGTGACTAAAGAGGAAGGTTTTGTGGCTGGCGCCACGGCCTGCCCCGGCTCCCGCCGGGGACTCCCGCCTGGTGTCACGGTTTTTGCCAACGCGAGAATAAACAAATAACAATCATATCCCTGCAGCGCACCACGAGTGCAAAAACACGCGCCACCGCGACTCGGCGCCAACAACACATACCGCCGAACGTTATAGTCAATTGAATAAACACAGGAAACAATCATAAATTAATAAAAATGAAAAAAATAATATTGATTGTAGTTTTTTTAATGTGTAAAACTGTTTTTGCACAAAATAATGGAATTGTTACCTATACTCAAAGTGGCAATACGATTACAGCAAATTTTACTTTGCCGACTTATCAACTTGTTGATACAAATACATATGCAGTATATGGAATTAATCAGTTATTTAAATATATTAAAATTGACAACTTTGGTATTATTGATGACATTGGCTTTCCCGAACTTCCCCAGTATAGCATTGATTATGCCATTCCTGACAATGCAACAAATATTACTGTTGCATCGAGTAATATTGTAACAACGACAATTACATTAAATCGGAAAATCTATCCATCACAAGAGGACTATGAGATTAGTCAATCATTTACAATAGATAATAACTATTACTCAACAACCGGAACACAATATTCATTTAACCATCAATTATCAGAGCAATTTTCTATATTCAACCAAAAAGGAATAACGCTTTCCCTCTTTCCTTTTATTTATAATCCTTCCCAAAATAAATTGACTGTTATAAAATCAGGTACATTCACAATTACTTATTCAACTCTTAAATCTACAACAGCAAACGAATACACATCAAATTCAAGAGAAGAATATTTAAGTCAAGTATTTTGTAATTATTCAAGATTAAAAAGTGGTGCTGTGCACATTGGCAGATACCTGATTATAACACCGCAAAGATTTGAAAATGCGCTTACATATTTTGCTAATTATAAACGAAATTTAGGTTATACTGTTACCATAGTAAACACTTTGACAACAGGAACATCAGCAACAAATATTAAAAACTATTTACAAAATTTGTATAATAATGCTAATACCCGCCCCGATTTTGTTTTACTTGTTGGAGATATTGCAGACATACCTGCATCAGGTGGGGCAGAAGGAGATTATGAAGACCCATTAACAGACCTAAATTATTCCTTACTTTCGGGAGATGATTATTTTGCTGATATATTTTTAGGGCGTTGGTCTG
>JAKPOE010000062.1 GCA_029548025.1 Spirochaetota bacterium | reverse complement strand
CCAATATCAGCGCTTGATGTATCAATACAGGGACAGATTCTGAATTTATTGCTTGATATTCAGGAACAATGCGGGATGTCGTATCTTTTTGTTGCACACAATTTAGCGGTTGTTAAACATATCAGCACTATGGTTGGGGTAATGTATCTGGGCAAATTGGTTGAAGAAAATACTGCCAGCATGCTCTATAGAAAGCCTCTCCATCCGTATACGCGCAGTTTATTGTCGTCCATCCCGGATGTTAAACCGGTAAAGCATTTGTTCTCGGTTGTGAAGGGGGAGATCCCCTCTCCGGAAAATCCTCCAGCAGGATGTCACTTCCACCCACGCTGTCCCTGGGTTATGCCGGTATGTAAAGAAGCATATCCGGCGATAGTTACTGTTAATGGAGCAAAGGTTGCATGCTTTCTGTATCACTGACAATAGGGTTGTTGCTTGTAGCTGTTTTCAATAATTCCCCGGCACAGGATGAATTGGCAGTAACTATCGAACAAAAACCGCAATACACCATTTATGAGAGGGAAGGAATTTTATACTGTACGGGCAACACCGAAGCTGCAGTTTGTAACAATAAAGGCGCTGATGAGCTTGCCGCTAATAATATAAACACTGCAATAGCGATATTTCAGGAAGGGTTAGTCCATGCTCCTTTATTTTATCCGTTTCTGTATAATATTGGGATTGCCTATATGCGCAATAGGCAGTTTGATGAAGCACGGGTTTATTTAGAAAAAGCAAAACATATTGTTCCGGAAAATCCCAGGATATATATTCTGATAGGAGAGCTCTATGCTTTTACCGGCAGGGAGGGGGATGCTCTTGTTTTGTTTAAACAGGCATTAAACATTCATAAGAAAGAGCTGGATGCCATTATTAAGATTGGTACTATCTATATTGAGCGCAATCAACTGGAGTTAGCATTGCGGTATTTTAACAGCGCACTGGATATTAATCCAAAATACCCTGATGCTGGTATTGGTGTTGCAAAAGTTTTTTTTAAAAAAGGGGAATATTATAAGGCGCTGATACGATTAAAATCTATTGATATCACACAAGGAAACTATGATAAAGCCTATCACTACTATTATGCTGAAAGCTCATATAAATTAAAAGATTATAAGACAGCATATGAGCAATACAAGCAGCTATTAGTGTATAAAGATGATATATTTTTTCTTACCCATTCATATGCTTTAATTGAACACAGGATGAATCTTGCCAGACAGTTTGCTGAACTTGAAAATGTACAATAGCATACTCAGGCTTAGCCCACAAAAGTATTTCCATCATTATTTCATCATAAAACTGGAAATCTCTAAAAATATTTTTTTCTGCATATTTTCAAGCATTTTTAACAACTGTGTGTTAAGCTCTCTATCGGCGCTTCGTTTTTGAACATATTTGTTAATCTCGTTAATTTCACTTCTGAGTATTGCATTAACCTTTTCAAGTGTTTCAATGTATTCGGCAGTTCCCTGCGATTGTATATGAAGCTTTCGTTTTCGTATCTCTTCGCTTAACTGTTGCTCTTTTTCTTTTTTTGTCTTCTCCATGACAATAATTTCATCAAGGGCTTTTTGTGCTTCAAATGGTGCATTCTTTTTATTGGCAATGTAATAAATTGGTATATACGCTGGAGATGCAAGGATGTAGGGCAAACTATTGCATGCATAATCATTTTGAATTGATGTATATAAACCATCATCTATGATGCCATAGTTATATAATGTATTATGGAGATACCTATCCATGGTAAGGACTATAAAATACTGCCCAAACTCCATAACCAGAGCATGGTAACACTGTATAATTGCATTAAATGGATTGAATGCATGCTGATTAAAATGCTTAATATCATATTCCATTGCTATACAGGCATTGGCAATATTCATTGCATTCTCTGAATATGCAACAATTGAATGAGGCAGTATATATTTAATATGCACGGCATTGTTTTTGCAATGATTAATAATAAGTGAATGCAGGGTGTCACGTTTGCTTACTGTTTCTTCAAGTGTTTCAGGATTAGATTCCTGCGGGATGGTTATTTTCATGATATAATATTTTTTTAACCATTCAATTTTACCGTGTTTAATGGTGATAGCTTCTGGAGTTACTGATGACAAGTCCACGCCATTTTTTTTGTATAAATTACCAATGAAAGTGGCAATATCATCGCTTATTTCTGACGGGATATTGTGTAAAAAATGTATTATTTCTGATACTATTGCATATTCCTCTTTTAAAAGAGAAAGCAAAAAAAACGAAAATTCAGGAAGTTTACTATTTTGAAAAATAAATAATATTTCTGATTGGATTTCCTTGTTTTTAATGATAAGCATCTCTTTGATATGGTTTTCAACGTCTTTATTATTAAGCTGAACCAACACCGCGCAGGCATACATCCGCACCCGTATCCCCGATTCTTTTAAGCAATCCAGCAAAAAATGTATTATTGGCCGTTTATTAAAATCTCTGAGGCGGGGTATGATACTGCTGATTGCCTGTAGAATTGATTCTTTTATTGCAGTATCATTTGATTCATTAAATTGTGCAATAAGCCATTCTATATCTTTTCCCTCTCCGCAATGCCCAATACAAAGAATCGCTGCTTTTTTTACACTATTGCTGGCATGAGTTTGTACTATATTCTTCAATATTTCTGTGCTGCCTTTGAATTGTGCTATTTGCATGGTTGTTAACAGATTGAGGGCAATCTGTACAACCTCATTACCAGTGGACGTATTTTTTAAAACTTCAAAAAGGATTGCCGAGGCATGCTCATCTTTGTAGTGGATAAAATAGTTGAGTGCAAATAGCTGTTCTTTTGCATCTCCGGATAAAAGCATAAGCTCCAGCTCGCCCAGCATGTAGGGGTATTGCATTGCTGCCAATGTATTTATGCATGCATCAAAGATAACGTCATCCCTGTATTTTTTACAATAATTATAAATTTTCACCAGCAAAGGGGCGGCAGATTGTATATTGAGTTTTGCAATGATAGCACATAGCCTGACTATCCTATCACGCAGAAATCGTTTTTCAAAATCAATGGTTTCCAATCGTGATGCGCTTATCTCTCTGCTTTTTGGATCGCTATCGTAAAGCATTTCAATAAGAAGCAAAAATCCCTCTCTGCTGGAACTATCAATTTGCTGGATGTGATTGGTGATGGGAGTAAGTATTGTGGCAATTTCACTATTGTTATTATATTTCAGATAATGAACAATCATATTCAATAATTGTGGTGTTAATTCGGATACAATAAAATTTCTTATTTTTTGAACAATTTCAGGGAGATTTTTTTCTTCTACTTCTGAAATCATGTAATTTTTACGGTATAGCTCAAAAAACGAATCCAGTGAAACAGTAAAGTAATTGAACATTTTGTCTTTTAAAATGGTACTTGTTCTGTCGGTTTGAAGTGCTGTAAAGAATGTTAAAACATTTTCTATTATAATTTTATTATGGTGCGGAGTAACAACCCCCAGTGATATGAGTATCCGTATGAATGGTTCAGGATCCCGTAATTGGGTAATAGCATGTTGCAGAAGTATCAGAAGATGTTCTTTTTCACTTTCATTGTCTGATGTGAGTATCTTCATGAGGTATTCGTTAGTTTCCCGGTGCTTGCACATAATAAGTGCATGTATGCATGCTATCTTTGTTTTCAGAGAATATTCGCTAAATTGTGGTAAAAGCTTTGATAAAAACACTCTGAGTTCAATGACAAGGTTACTATCGCCTGGAGTAGAATCTTTTTCTTTATTGGTATTTATAATGTCCTGACCTATAAAAGCAATGGCATCCAGTATTCCTGTGAGCGTACTTTCATCCTGATTTAAGAAGGACTGCAATACTTTAATATCATGGTAAAGTGCAAGTGCACGTAATGCATAATACCGTATGATATGATGTGCAGAAGTATCATTTAGAATTGTTTTCAGTGTTGTAAGGAGTGTGATGTCCTGCTGATGCACTATTCGGATAGTGTCCAGACATTCTATGACAGCATTGTGATGAGATTCATCAGCATAATGGTGCATCACATAGTTGTTAAGGACTGCAGTTGAATCGACGTTACCAAACACTTTCAGATATGAACAAATGGCAATTATCTCTTCATCGGTAATGGATTGTCCTAAAAGAGCATGAAAATGCTGCGTAAAACCTTTAATGTTATAATGGACTATAGTATAAATGCAGCTTAACCGTATTGCCGGTTCAGCCTGAAGCTCTGAGCATAGCAGAGCGTATGCTATCTGGCTATGCGATGATGCAATAACAGGATGCAGGCATATCCTTACATAGTGCGTAAATGACAGGCTTTTTGTTAATTCTAATTTAATTGATTGTAAACTATCACGTTCCATAGCGCACCTTTTTATAAAGGGTTTATACAGTTTATATAACAATAGAAAGTATTGTTTGTAATACTGTAAATTAGAATATTACTTTTGATAAAAGTAAAGATAAAAAAAAGCTTGAAATTGTAAGCATATAGTAATATATTGATTAATTAAGGTAGTTGGTTTTCTGCTTTTTGTTTTTCTGCTTTATTGTATAGTGTAATGTAAAGCGGGTGGCGTATGCCACTCTTTTTTTTAGGCTTTTTATCCTTACCATTATTGTTGCGAGATAACAATGAAAATCAATGATGATTTGCAGGCAATGATACAAAGTGTTGCCGGTGATCTGGGATATATGATATATGATGTTGTGCTCATTATACATGGCAGGTCACCGCGTATCACTGTAAAGATTGACCATCTGCAAGGAATATCGCATTATGACTGTGAAAGGTTTAGCAAGGAACTATCGCACAGGATAGATAGCAGAAAACTTCTGGATGATTATATTCTTGAAATATCATCGCCGGGGCTGAAACGGGAGTTGCGAACGATTGATGATTATATCAGGTTTACAGGTGCGCCTGTGAAAGGGGTATACCTGGAGGATGATGTAAAGAAAACATTCAAAGGGCATCTTGAGAGGGTTGACAATGCGATAGTTACTATTGATGAAGGACAAAAGATTATTGTTGTTCCCTATATGCAGATAGTTAAAGCAAATTTAGATTATTAAAGGTGATTGCTATGAGTGGAAATTTTTTTGAAGCGCTACACCAGATTGCAACTGAAAAAGGTATAACTCGTGAAATGATTGAGGAGATAGTGCAATCTGCAATGGTATCGGCTTATAAGAAACAATATGGCATTACCAGGCCAGTTGATATTGCCTTTGATAGAGACAAAAATACCGTGAAGATAATTTCACGTAAACTGGTTGTACGGCTTCCCAAAAACTATGCTGAAGAAATATCACTGGAGGACGCACAAAAGATTAAGCCGGATGCAAAGTTTGGCGATGAAGTTGTGGTGGAAGAAAATCCTCTTGAAACGTTTGGACGCATTGCTGCTCAGACTGCCAAGCAGGTGATATTACAAAAGATAAAGGAAGCAGAAAAAAATATTGTATACGATGAATATAAAGATAAGGTAAACGAGCTTATCAACGGGTATGTACAGCGTAAAACCAAAGAAGCGCTTTATATTGATTTAGGGAAAACAGAGGGTATTATTCCTGCACGTGAGCAATCGCCCCTTGAGCACTATAAGATTGGAGACAGGGTTAAGGCGATAGTCCTTACTGTGCAAAAAAACAGTAAAGGCCCAAGTGTTGTTTTATCGCGTGCTCACCCAAAATTTGTGGAAAAACTTTTTGAAATGGAGATACCCGAAATTTACGATGACATAGTTAAGATTGTTTCCATTGTACGCGAAGCCGGCTTGCGTACCAAAGTTGCAGTCACCAGTGACAGGGATGATATTGACAGCGTTGGTGCATGTGTGGGTATGAAGGGAGTCAGGATACAGTCTATTGTGCGCGAACTTGAAGGTGAAAAGGTAGATGTTATAGAATATTCTCCCAATAAAAAAGTTATGGCAACAAATGCGCTGACACCGGCAAAAGTAAAGGAAATTATAGAAACACGTGATGGTTCTGTTATAGCGGTTGTAGATAATGATCAATACAGGCTGGCAATAGGTAAAAATGGACATAATGCGCGTTTAGCGGTAAAATTGTGTGGATTTAATATCGATATCAAGACCGAGGATCAGTACCGTGAATTCTTAAGTTCAAGTGAATCACGGGCATTGGTTGAGCAACTTTTTGCCACAACACAGGATGGTGAAACACCATTAGAGGAATTGCCAGGGCTTGATGCTCGTACTATCACATTGCTTGAAACAGGCGGTATCTTCTCGGTTGAGGATCTGGTTGAGAAATCCGTTGAGGACCTTATGAACATTGATGGTATAGGAGAAAAAACAGCTCAGAAGATTATTAATATAATTCAAGAATATGTTGACTTTGAAGAAGATGATTATGAAGATGAACAGGAAGATAAGGAATAGATGCTCCTGTCAATAATTTTAGTATGAATAGGGATTTGTTAATGAAAGCAATTGATGTTGCAACAAAAAATCATGTTTCAACGGATGATGTTATAAAAATCTGCAAGGAATTAGGCATCCCTTGCGACAATGAACAAAGCGATTTGCACAACGATGATGTATTTCTTATTGAAAAGAAGATTCAGATTATTAAGGAGCATCGGGCTCAGGAAGCCAAAAAGCTGATTCAACAGGCTGAGTTAAAAAAGAAGATTAAATTAAAACGGAAGGTACATGTTGCAAAAGAACTAAAGAAAGAAACAGACGGTAAAGGAGAAACGGTAATCCATGAGGGAACTGATGCCAGAAAAAAAGCAGAGGTAAAAACTGCTGAGCCGTCTAAACAAGGAAGGGATGAACATAAGGATGGGCAAAGAAAAAATGAAAAATTTGAGAGAAAAGACAGGCAGGGTAAGCCTTTTAACAAATTTTATAAAAAAGATGGAAAAAAAGACGATCAAAAACTAAAACATGGCGGACTAGAACAAAAGCCGGAAAAACCATCAGCGCAACCCTTACATGATAAAAAGGATGTTGCTGTTATTGATAAAGAAGTTGTTGATTTGCAGAAGCGGCAAAAAGATAAAGGAAAAGAAAAGGAAAAAGAAAAAGATAAAGATAAACGTCTTCTGAAAAAGGAGAAAGCAGAGTTTGACGAAAAACTGTCATTATTGAAAAGGAAAAAGGAAGCTTTGCCAAGGGAAGCTGTTACTCCAAGAGAGATAGAAATTACAGAAACGATTACCGTGGGTGACCTTGCCAAAAAGATGAATATAAAGGCAAGCGAGGTTATAGCCAAGCTTATGTCGATGGGTGTGATGGCAACTATCAATCAGGTCATTGATGCCGATACTGCTTCAATTTTAGCTGGTGAATATGGCACCGAGGTTAAGGTTGTTTCGCTGTATGAAGAAACTGTTATACGAGCAGAGGAGGAAGATAGGCCAGAAGATTATGTTTTGCGTCCACCCATTGTTACTGTTATGGGTCATGTTGACCATGGTAAAACAAAACTTCTTGATGCAATCAGGACAACCAATGTTGTGGATACTGAACATGGTGGTATTACTCAGCACATTGGTGCTTATCGGGTAAAGGTTGGCGAAAAATATGTTACGTTTTTAGATACACCCGGCCATGAGGCGTTTACCACAATGCGTGCACGTGGTGCAAGCGTTACCGATATAGTTGTTTTAGTTGTTGCTGCTGATGATGGTGTTATGCCGCAAACAATAGAAGCAATAAACCACGCAAAAGCAGCAAATGTACCAATCATCGTTGCTATAAATAAAATTGATTTACCTGAAGCAAACCCGGGTCGTGTTAAGCAGGAATTAACCACCTATGAGCTGATACCTGAGGAGTGGGGTGGAACAACGCTTTTTGCTGAAATTAGTGCAAAGCAAAAAATAAATATCAATGAGCTTTTAGATTTAATTTTGATTCAGGCTGAGATGCTGGAATTAAAGGCAAATCCAGCATTGAAGGCAAAAGGGGTGGTTATTGAATCTAAACTTGATCCAGGCAGAGGACCCATCGCTACGGTGCTGGTTCAAAATGGTACGTTAAGGGTTGGCGACCCGTTTGTGGTTGGGCTTTATTCGGGCAGGGTGCGAGCCATGTTTGCTGATACTGGCGAACAGGTTTATGAAGCCACTCCGTCCATGCCTGTTGAGGTGCTGGGAATAAGCGGTGTCCCTTCGGCTGGCGACCCATTTCAGGTAGTAGAATCGGAAAAATATGCCCGACAGATAGCTCAGAAAAGGCAGGAGCTTGTACGTCTGGAAAGCGCTCAGAAGGTAAAGAAGGTTACTCTGGAAGACCTTAATGCAATGATTAAAGAAGGTGAGATTAAGGAACTAAAGATTGTTATTAAGGCTGATGTTGATGGCTCAGTACAGGCATTGCGCGACTCTTTACAGAAACTTTCTACCAACGACATACGGGTAAAGGTTATACATGCGGCAACTGGTGGTATCAATGAATCGGATGTTATGCTGGCATCCGCTTCAAATGCAATTATTATTGGCTATCAGGTGCGTCCATCATCAAAAGTAGCAGAGATAGCTGACAAGGAAAATGTCTCGATCCAATATTACAATATTATCTACGATGCCATTGCTGATGTGAAGGCTGCGATGGAGGGTATGCTATCTCCTGAGATGAAAGAAGAGATAACATCCACCGGTGAGATTAAACAAACATTTAAGATAAGCAAGGTTGGAACTATTGCCGGCGCTGTTGTACTCACCGGGCGCTTGAAACGAAGCGATAAAATACGGCTGTTACGAGATAGTGTAGTGGTATTTGATGGGAAGCTCAATTCGCTGAAGCGCTTTAAAAATGATGCAGGTGAGGTTGAAGCAGGACAGGAATGCGGTTTTACACTGGAAAATTTTAACGACATCAAAGAAGGTGATACCTTTGAATCATATCAAATAATAGAGATAAAAAAGAAATTGGGAGACAACTCACGTAAATAGTGGCATAACCATGGGGTACAGAAAACAAAAGTTAGAAGCACAAATACAGAAATTAATTGGCACCCTTATTGTAACCGAACTCAAAGATCCCAGGATTGGTTTTGTAACGGTAACACGGGTAAAGATGAGTAAAGATTATGCATATGCTGATGTATATATTTCAATCCTGGGCGATGAACATGACCGGCAAAAGACATTAGAAGGGCTACAATCTGCACGCGGATTTGTACAGTACCGGGTGGGGAAGTCATTACGTATCCATACTATACCGGAAGTGAGGTTTTATGTGGATACGTCAATTGAAGAAGGCGTTACCATGGTAAATCTGCTTGAGAAGCTGCAAAAAGAATCTGCTAAAAATGATAATGGTGATAGTTCCAGTAAATCATGAAAGTTTCATATAGTAAGGGTTGCGTGCTGGTTATAGACAAACCTGCAGGATACACCTCTTTTGATATTATCAGCATAATCAAAAAAAAATTGAAGGTAAAAAAAGCTGGCCATACAGGAACGCTGGATAAGTTTGCATCGGGTGTTCTGGTTCTGTGTACGGGGTGGACTACTAAACTGGTGCCGTATTTTATGGATATGGATAAGCGGTATATTGCAACCATTCAGTTAGGGATTGCAACCGACACCCATGATTGTGAGGGTGCCATCATTGCAACCCATGAAGTAAACTGTACCTTTGAAGAGATAGATTCATGTCTGCAGGATACATTTGTTGGTACTATCAGCCAGACCCCGCCGCTTTACTCAGCGGTAAAAATCGGCGGAAGACGCGCTTCAGATAGAGTACGACGGGGTGAAGAGATTACTATTGCCCCGCGAACAGTCTGTATTTATGCAATCAATGTTCTTAACTTTGATAAGCAGCGCGCACAGATTACACTGGATGTTTTATGCAGCAAGGGAACCTATATCAGAGCACTTGCTCGGGATTTAGGTAACAGTTTACAGGTGGGCGCTCATGTTGTGCGGCTGCAGCGTATAGCGGTTGGACATTTCAGTGTTGATAATGCTTTACGGCTGGAGCAGTGTGATGAACTGCCTGGCAAAGAAATAAAAAACATCGACGGGGTATATGCTCCCTATGACGCCTTATATGAATTTGGTGTGGTTGAAGTTAAAGAAAAAGCGCTTATTAATATTAAGCATGGTAAACACCTTACTGCTGATGATGTTGTTACTGCCACTGAGAAAAATGAACTGTTCAGGGTAATCCCTGAAGGACAAAAGGTGCTTGTGGCGATAGCTCATAAACAAGGGGAAGTGTACCGATGTGAAAGAGTTTTTGTTGAAGAAATTGATATGCTTGATACAATACTATAATAGTATATATAAAAGTATATATAAATTTATTTCTTGACTGATTTTAGCTTGCAATAGCAGTGTTAACAGTTACGATTAGACTAACTATGAATAAAAAGTATTTTAAGTAAAGTGATAGGTAAGGAGGAGAAAAGCGTCGTATGGTTGAAAAAAATGAGATTATCAACAAATACCGGGTGCATGAAAAGGATACCGGTTCAACTGAGGTACAGATTGCTCTTTTAACTGAGCGGATTAATCATCTTACTGAGCATTTTAAGGTACACATCAAAGATCATCATTCAAGACGTGGATTGCTTAAGCTGGTAGGTACACGAAGAAGGCTGCTTGATTATCTTAAGAAAAAGGATGTGATGAAGTACAGGGAACTGATTAAATCTCTTGGTATACGAAGGTAGAGCAGAAACAATGGTATTACATTTTAGGTGTGAAGGAATGAACAATGAATAAGGAATTTGCAGTAACAATAGGAAATGATTTAATTCAGTTCAGTACAGGCATTTTAGCAAAGCAGGCAGATGGTGCAGTAGTTGTTTCCTGTGGTGAAACCATTGTATTTTCATCTGCTGTTGCTTCAAAAAAGGTTGTAGAAGGGCAGGATTTTTTTCCATTAACGGTTGATTACCGGGAAAAGCATTATTCAGCAGGCAAAATACCGGGTGGATTTATTAAGCGTGAGGGCAGACCAAGCGATAAAGAGATCCTTACCAGCCGGTTGGCCGACCGTCCCATACGTCCTCTTTTCCCGGATGATTTTGTCAACGAGGTGCAGATTATTATCTATGTTTTATCAGCGGACAGGGAACATCAGCCTGATATCCTGGCAATAAATGCTGCTTCCGCAGCGTTAAGCATCTCAGGTGTACCGTTTAAAGGACCGGTTGGCGCTGTAAGGGTTGGAAGGGTTGATGGGCAATGGATTGTGAATCCATCTTTTCAGGAAATGGAAAACAGCGATATTGACCTTGTTGTAGCCGGTACCAGAAAAGCGGTAACCATGATTGAAGGACAGGCAAAAAATTTATCTGAAGATGCCATGATACAGGCAGTAGAATTTGCCCATGCAAATATCATTAAACTGTGCGAAATTCAGGAAGAATTGAAAAATACCTGCGGCAAACCATTAATGCAGTATATACCAAAACTGAGCGATAACAAGCTTGAAAAGGTTATTCGTGAGAAGTACTTTACTGCAGTTGAAAATTTTAAAGAATATACGGAAAAGAAAGCACGTGAAGATGCAAAAGATGCTATCATAACCGCTATTACCAATGACCTGAAAGAACAATTTCCCGATACAATAGCACTTGTTCCTGAGATTGTTGATGCAATGGATGCCGAGGTGATACGCTCACGTATACTTGATGAAGGTTCCCGCCCTGATGGCAGAGGACTGAACAATATTCGTCCCATTGATATTATGGTTGGCATCCTTCCACGGGCTCATGGTTCGGCGCTGTTTACCCGTGGTCAAACACAAAGCCTTGGGATAGTTACCCTTGGAACTGTTGCTGAGTCTCAGCGTATTGACAGCATAGATTTACTGGAAGAATCATATAAGCGCTTCATGCTGCATTACTACTTCCCGCCATTTAGCACTGGTGAAGTTGGCAGGGTTGGCGGAGTAGGAAGACGCGAGATAGGACATGGCATGCTTGCCGAACGCGCCATTGAATATGCTATTCCCGATGAGAAGGAATTTCCGTATACAATACGCGTTGTTTCAGAAGTTTTAGAATCGAACGGTTCATCATCAATGGCAACGGTATGTGCCGGGTCACTTGCTTTGTTTAATGCCGGGGTGCCAATGAAGGATCAGGTAGCCGGGATTGCCATGGGATTAGTACTGGAAGGCGAGCGATATGCAATCTTAAGTGATATTCAGGGGATTGAGGACCATTTAGGTGATATGGATTTTAAGGTGGCAGGCACGGCAACAGGTATTACCGCATTTCAGATGGATATCAAGATCGAAGGCATAACTACCGAAATTATGCGCAAAGCGCTGGAGCAGGCAAAAGAAGGAAGGCTCTATATACTGGAAAAGATGAATTCAGTCGTTTCCCAACCTGCACAGGAACTATCGCCCCATGCGCCAAAAATTGCCGTAATGAAAATTGAGATAGAAAAGATTGGTGAGGTCATAGGACCGGGCGGAAGAGTAATAAAAAAGATTATTGAGGAAACGGGTGCCGAGATTAACATTGAACAGGATGGTACTATCTTTATTTCAGCCAATGAACAAAGCGCAATTGATAAGGCACAACAGGCAATCAAGGGGCTGATAGAAGAGGTTGAGGTTGGCACCATCTATAAAGGTGTTGTAAAACGTATTACCGACTTTGGTGCATTCGTTGAAGTTTTACCCGGGAAGCAGGGTCTGGTACACATTTCAAAACTGGATTTTAACCGCGTTGAAAAAGTTAAAGACGTGCTTAAGGAAGGCGATGAGGTAATGGTTAAGGTAATAAGCATTGATGATCAGGGCAGGATTAATCTAAGCCGTAAAGATGCTATGAAAAAACATTAGATTGTCCAATGGTTCATAAATTTACACTTCCTGATGGGCTTGTTGTTTTGTTAGAGCCAATTGATAATGTTGTATCTATTTCGTGTGGGTTATGGATACGGGTTGGTTCGCGGCACGAAAAAGTCAATGAAATGGGGTATGCCCATTTCATTGAGCATATGCTGTTTAAAGGTACAAAAAAATACAGCGCAAAAGATATTGCACGCCTTGTTGACAGGGTTGGTGGTCAGCATAATGCAGCTACCAACCGTGAATATACCTGCTATTATATCAATGTGGTTTCTGATTATTTAGAACTGGCATGCGAGATATTGTCTGATACCTACTTTAATTCCATCTTTGATGCCGAAGAGATAGAAAAAGAAAAAAATGTTGTCCTTGAAGAAATACGCATGTATGAAGACACCCCTGATGAACATATACATGATCTTTTTATGGAAAATATGTTTTATCAAAGTCCTCTTGGTCATCCTATCCTTGGTGTCGTTGATACGGTTACTACAATTAATAGAGATTCCATTGTTGAGTTTTATAAACAGCATTATAAAGATGATAATTGCCTTTTTGCCATCTCCGGTAATTTTACTGTTGATAATGCCCGTACTATTATAGAAAAGTATTTTTGCAGTAATTGTTCATCAGAAAATAATGTTCCGGCTGTTATGCCACAACCATCGAAACGATTGTACCGCTACCATATGGACAAGGATTTAGAGCAGATTCATCTGTGCATTGGGACGGATGGATTAAGCAAGGTTGATAATGACAGGTGGGCATATTATCTATTCAATACTATTTTAGGCGGCAGCATGTCATCACGCCTTTTTCAAAATATACGTGAAAAAGAGGGTTTGTGCTACAGCATCTATTGTTTTCATTCGTCGTTTATGGATACCGGCATTTTTGGAATCTATTGCGGGACATCCCCGTCACAATATAATAAATTATTACCATTGATTGCCAATGAGTGCAAACAAATTGTATCACAGGGTATTACCCATGAAGAGCTTTCGGATGCCAAAAGCTATTTAATTGGTAACATGGCATTGAGCCTGGAGAGTACTGAAGTGCGTATGAGCCATATAGCAAAGAATGAGATGACCTATGGGCGACATTTCACATTTCAGGAGATAGTGCGTGAAATACAAACCGTAACCATGGATGACTTTATGCGTATTGCCTTCCGCATCTTTAACAATGCAAAGTTTTCGCTTGTGACAATTGGAAAACTCCCCCAACATCATATAGACACCTTTCATCTTGATTTGTAATGCGATAGTAACTGTATAGTATTATGAAGATTCTAATATTGATATAGTGATATAGGCTTTGCTGGATTGGATGATAAATATTTTTTTAACGTTATGTCCTTTATTTCAGCATATATGGGACGTGATGTGGATATCATTTAGTTAGAACAACACCGCTTGAGCGATGTCATCCGTAAAGAAGGAATACTATGGAACAAGAAACATTAGCAAAAAAAAGATAAATTCTATAAACGCTTGACAAAATTGAGTCAAAATAGTACTCATTAACCATGTTAGATGCCATCATAACATCAAAAACACGCCTTAAGATACTGCTTAAGTTTTTTATCAATCCCAGCACAAAAGGCTACTTACGTGAGCTGTCGGCACAGATGAATGAGTCCACCAATGCTGTGCGCGTTGAGCTTGACCGCCTTGTTGAAGCAGGCTATTTAGAGCGGAACGCAAACGGCAACAAGGTGTATTACAACGCCAACACCATGCATCCACTGTATAAGGACATACACAGCGTGGTAAAAAAATATTTAGGCATTGATGTGCTCATTGACAGTGTGCTTGCCAAGCTGGGGAAGGTGCATGAGGCGTATATCGTTGGCGACTAT
>JAKPOE010000056.1 GCA_029548025.1 Spirochaetota bacterium | reverse complement strand
CAGTTTCATAATACAGTTTAAGACTGTTAAAAAAGTTTTTATGTGATTGTGGTAATGTTAAAGCACCAATATTTTCTTCATATGACTGTATTGTTGCATGTCCCCCATTATACATGAATATTGATACATCATACCCTTTTAGATAATTTAAAAACATGTCTTCATGATTTCCTTTTAAAAGAATTGTATTATAATCATCTTTCAAACTTACCAGATAATCAATAACCTCAAATGATTGATATCCGCGATCAATATAATCTCCCAGAAAAACGAGACTATCATCAAGAGTTAAATATTTTTTAATTTTATCCACAAGATGGGACAATTTTTTGAAGTGCCCGTGAATATCACCAATGAGGTAAAACATTTTATTGAGCAACCAGTTCCCTATAAAGAATAGCTATTACTTTTTTACCGGCAGCATAATCTTTAATATCTTTACAGCCAAATATCCATTCATTACTATGTGCTACATAACAATAACTATCACCATATTTTTTAAAAGCTATTTTTACCTTGCTCGATTCAACAATCATCAATGAACTGTCATTTTTTATTAATAAATTAAAGCTATTACCTGCATCAATACTTGAAAAATACTTTTTATAAAAACATGAAATCTCAGAAGAATCAATAGTCTTATTGCCAACAACTATACGTTTAATATCTGGCAATTCCGGAATGCCTTCATTATAAATGACGATGTTGCTTTCATTGATAAGATTTGTTACAGGATTCATTGCATGAGGAAATTGTTGATTTAATCTAACCTTATCAAGTATTATACCAATAGTAGTTTTTTGTGTATTGATAAAATCTATGTCGTTGGTTTGAACTATAACAACAGCATTATCGCTATAGGCAATGCTTTTATTTTTACTATACGCTGCAACAGTATTTATTTCAAACGTATCATTCAAAAGAGCACGCTCACGTGTAAACAGTCCATATGCATCATCAGCATTTGATGTTTTGGCGATAGTTACTGTTAAATAAATGGCAGGGTCATTGATTGATTCATATTTGCCTGTAACTAATTCCATGACATTATAATGCTGATAAAACGATGGTACCAGCATGGTTATTGACTGTTGATCATTTAAGGATTCACTTTTTATCATCTTCCATGTATACAGCTCTGTATCTGATGGCAACAGGTTAACTGTATTCTGCTGTTCCTCAAACACAGAAAGACAGGAAAAAAAGCTAATAATAAAAATAAAAACTAAACCTTTAATGATATTGTTTGGGATCAAGCGCATCCTGCAAACCCTCACCTACTACATTATATGATGTTATAGTAATGAATATAGCAAAACCCGGGATTAATGTCAACCACCATGCAAAGTCTATAAAATCACGAGATTGGGATAATATATCACCCCAGCTTGGCGTTGGTGGTTGTACCCCAAAGCCTAAAAAGCTCAATGATGATTCTATAAGTATTGTTGAGGCTATGCCAAATGTTGCTGAAACCATCACGGGAGCCATTGCATTGGGTAGTATGTGCTTAAAAATAATCCACCAGTCCTTAGCTCCTAAAGCTCTGGATGCAATTACAAAATCCTGCTCCCGTAACTTAAAAAATTCACCACGGACAATACGGGCTATCCCGGTCCAGCCGGTAATACCTATAACTATCATTACATTGAGCAGGCTCTGCCCCCATAAGGCTAAAATGGTTAATATTAGGAAGAATGTTGGGAAGCACATGACAATCTCTATGATTCGGGAAATAATAATATCCACCCATCCTCCATAAAACCCAGCCAGTGCACCTATAATGATACCAATGGTAACATAGATAAACACTGCAACAAATCCAACAAAAATAGATACCCTGGTGCCATAGATCATACGTGCAGCTAAATCCCTACCCTGCTCATCAGTCCCCAGCAGGTGCTTACTCGAAGGAGGCACAACAATGGCATTGAGATCATATTCAGAGTACGAATAGGGAATTGGCGGGAATAGTTTATACCCATCTATCTTTTTAAAGTCAATCCCCTCAAATTGTTTATAATCAATGATAATTGGGAAATATAATGCATTACCTTTTATAATGATATAAGGCTTATTGTTTGCAATCAAAGGAGCACACAGCGCAATAAGAAATAAAAACAACACTATGAACAAGCCAGCAACTGCAAACTTATTGTACGTAAAGCGCTTCCATGCTGTACCCCGGTAACCCGTCATTGTTGTGCCTCCAGCCTGATTCTTGGATCAACAATTGCATACATGATGTCACCAAGGAAAATTCCAATAAGTGTGAGGAATGCTGAAATGGATGTTATAGCCATAATAACAGGAATATCCCGTGATAGGATAGATTCAAACGCAAGCATACCCATACCCGGTACCGAGAATATAGATTCAACCACCACACTGCCACCTAAAAGCCCCGGCAGCATTGTTGCCATCAACGTAATAAGCGGAATTAAAGAATTTCTGAAGGCATGCACAAATAAAACCTTTTTTTCGGACAGCCCTTTTGCACGTGCTGTTACTATATATTGCTGATTTATTACCTCAAGCATTGTTGCACGGGTATACCGTGAAAGGAAGGCAAATCCACCATAGGTCAGGGTAACCACCGGTAAAATCAAATGCCATATAACATCCATTGCTTTTTGCAATACATTTAATTGATCAAACCAGTCAGAGTATAAGCCTCCAAGCGGGAAAAGGTTCAAATAATCGCCACCGCTTAAATATTTTAAAAGAAGCAATGCAACCCAGAAGGACGGCAGAGAATATAGTAAAAATAGTGTAATGCTGACAATGCGATCAATCACAGTATCTTTTTTTATTGCTGAAAAAATACCTAATGGAATTGAAATAATATAAACAATAACTATCGACAAAATATTAAGAGATAATGTAATAGGCAATGACTCAATAATATGTGCTGCTACTGTACGTCCATCTTTTCGAGAGGTGCCAAAATCAAGTTTTACTGTTTTATAAAGCCATTCTGAATATCCAACTATAATAGGTTTGTCCAATCCATACAGTTTCTTTTCCTGTTCAAATATCTCCTTGGACAGGCTCCCCGCCTTAAGCTCTCCTTCTATTCCCGCACGTAATGATGTAAAGTCACCCGGTGCCAACCGTATCATAAGATAGGTGATGAAGGTAATACCAATAAAGGTTGGTATAATAATTAGTATACGTTTGATGATATAGTATCTCATTAATTGCCTGTAACCTTCCACTCTACATAGTTTAACCCACGTTTATGAACAATAACATTGGTAAAGCGCTTGCTCACCGCAACAAGCGCCGGCGTACAGTATAAAAAGGTATAGGGCTGCTCATCATTGATTATTTCATGAAAACGGCGGTATAGTGCAATGCGCTTGTTTACATCAAACTCTTTTCGAGCCTTCTCAATTATCTCATCAGCTTCTCGATTTATGAAATAACAAAAATTTGAACCTGCTTTAACCTCCGAAGAATGCCACAGTTGATACGGATCGCCCTCCCATGATAATGACCACCCCAATGTAACAGCATCAAAATCGCGTTTGTCAATCTTATTGACAAACACAGCCCATTCATATCGGTTGATATCCATTTGAATGCCAACCTTTGCAAAATCCTCTTTTAAAATTGTTGCAAGCCGTTCAGCAAACTTACTTGCTGATGCTATTGTAAAAGTAAACGAAAACTTTGTGCCACCTTTATCCAGTATGCCATCGCCATCACTATCCACCCAGCCTGCACTGTTAAGCAATTCTTTTGCCTTTTCCGTATCATAGGGCAGTGGTTGTATATCATGGTTGTAATACTTATCATAGATGTAAAATGGACCGGTAACAACCGTACCCAGCCCAAAAAGTAAGCTATCCAGTATAGCCTGCCTATTAATGAGCATGGTGAGAGCTTTGCGAACATTTTTATTGTTAAACAGGGGATTTTTTGCATTCCAGCCAATATAACTATAGTAGGGCTGGTAATACATGAATTTATAAAATGCCTCCTTAAAATGTTGTGAATCAGTCTGCCGTACCCATTGAATGGGCCTCAGCGACATGACATCTATCTCACCCTTTTTTAGCATCTGCAATGCAACGCTGGGTTCGGGAATTACTTTATAAACAACCTTCTTAATATCAGGCTTTTTACCCCAGTAAAGGGGATTAATCTCTAATTCAATACGCTTCCCCGTTTCCCATTTGCTAAATGTATATGGTCCGGTACCAATGGGATGTCTGTTATTTTTATGCGTGTTGAAATCGGTGCCATCATCAAAGATATGCTTAGGAACAACAGGTATACTGCCGCATATCTCCAGTGCTAAAAAATATGGCCGTGAATAAGTAAACTCAACAATGTATGGTGAAATTTTTTTAACACTGACTACATCAATATAATACACCTTTAAAGGAGCATTGGCAACCTTTGGATCTTTGATGACATGAAACGAATAGACAATATCATCGGCGGTAAAAGGCTTACCATCACTCCAGCGTATATTCTTCTTTAAATAAAAGCGGTAGTGTAGTTTATCAGATGATATCTCCCATTTTGAAGCTAATAGCGGTTTTAACTCTAACGTATCATAATCCCTGTCCAGCAGTGTTTCATAAATGTAGGTATTTATTGATGATGCAATTGCCTCTGTCGATGTTATAGGATTGAGGTGTCCAGGCTCAGCAGAAAGATGAACGTAGAGCGTATATGGATCGCGCACCCATTCAAAACGGCTACATGAAAAACAAAACAGCAATGCTACCATCACCATATAATAGGGTACGCTGTAAAATTGTGTTAGCACCACTTTTAAATAATATTTTTTATTTTGGCGATAATTCATGGTATCAAACTTTTGGTTACAATCTATGTACAGTATGCATGGTTATATTGTAGTATGTTTGCTAAAGAAATGATTTGTTTCATTTTTTATAACAAACGACAACCCCAACAACGCTATGAGATTAGGAAAAGCCATTAAACCGTTCATAATATCGGTAACTGCCCACACAACATCCAGCCTGCCAACAGCACCAATAAATACAATAATTACCCACAGTAAACGATAAGGCTTTATTGCTCTTTCTCCTGCTATATATTCTATAGCTTTTTCACCGTAATATGACCATCCTAAGATAGTTGAATATGCAAAAAATATCAGAGATATCGAAACAACGATACCTCCCCATGTGCCGGGTAGCCCCATGCTAAATGCATGCTCGGTTAACGCAGCGGCAGTTTTTCCCGTTTCCCACGCACCGGTAACAAGAATAACCAGCCCTGTAAAAGTACAAACTATTATAGTATCAATAAAAGTCTGTGTCATGGAAACTAGTGCCTGTCGTACGGGTTCATCGGTTTTTGCTGCAGCAGCAGCTATCGGTGAACTTCCTAAACCTGATTCATTGGAAAGCAATCCTCGTGAAACACCCATCTGCATAGCCATTTTAACACCCGCACCTGCAAAACCGCCAGCCGCTGCCACTGGAGTAAATGCATGCACAAAGATTAATGTAAATGCATGGGGTATATTTTTATAAAATAGTATCAGTATGACTGTGCCAACAATGATATAAAACAGTATCATAAAGGGAACTATCGCCGAAGCTGCCTTTGCTATACTTTTTATACCGCCCATGATAACAAGATAGGTTATCATTAATAAAAATATTCCTGTTACCCATGATGGTACATTAAATGTAGCATGCATTGCCTCAGCTACCGAATTGGACTGTATTATGTTACCGGTTCCAAACGCTGCACAGGCAGCAAACAGTGCAAAAATAAAAGCAAGCCATTTGTTCTTTAATCCTTTTTCAATATAATACATGGGACCACCTGACATGGTTCCCAATGCATCAACCTCACGATACTTAACCGCAAGCACTGCTTCACTGTACTTTGTTGCCATCCCAAATAAACCGGTAAGCCACATCCAGAACAATGCACCAGGGCCGCCAATAGCAATTGCCGAAGCCACACCAGCGATATTGCCGGTTCCAACGGTTGCTGATAGTGCAGTCATGAGAGCCTGAAAATGTGATATATCGCCGGGGTGCGCATCATATTCTTTTCTTTTTATCAATGCCAGATATAATGATGAAAATAAAGTTCTAAACTGCAACCCTTTAAGCAGTATTGTTAAATAAATACCAGTACCCAGCAATAAAATAATGAGAGGC
Organism: Spirochaetota bacterium; assembly: GCA_029548025.1. Next base: position 1,359 of record JAKPOE010000056.1, on the reverse strand, counting down.
GCTCCCCAGACCCATGCTCTAATTTCATTCAAAAAAATCATACTTAAACCTTTATCTTATAATTTAGTACATTCACAATGTTATTGTTGCTTTATCAATAATATATCCGTCAAGCAGTAATTCTTGATGATTAACAAAATATACCTTTTTTTACTTGATTAATTTTAATGGCCAAAGAGAATTAACTTTTTCATTTTAATTATAAAATGAGCATGGGAAATATATGATTGATCGTTATTCGCGAAAAGAAATTTCAGATATCTGGACACTGGAAAACAAATTTAAGGTATGGCTTGACATCGAAATTGCAGCCTGTGAGGCAAATGCACAGTTAGGCATAATCCCACAGGAAGATTTAAAAACCATTAAAGAAAAAGCTCAGTTTACTGTTTCGCGTATTGAAGAGATTGAAAACCAGGTCCACCATGATGTCATTGCTTTTTTAACATGCGTTGCTGAATATGTTGGTCCTTCCAGCAGATATATCCACTATGGTCTTACCTCAAGTGATATTGTTGACACTGCCCTATCCATACAAATGAAACAGGCTGGTGAAATTATCCTTAACGATATAGATCAATTACTTGCTATACTAAAAAAATTGGCATTAAACTATAAACATACCCCATGTATGGGACGTTCACATGGCGTTCATGCAGAACCTACTACATTTGGGACAAAGATGGCATTGTATTATCATGAATTTTTGCGCAACCGCAAACGAATACAGGACGCTATTGATGACATTGCCTATGGAAAACTTTCTGGCGCTGTGGGAACATTCAGTAATATTGATCCACGTGTTGAAACGATAGTATGTGAAAAATTAGGCTTGAAACCAGATCCTATATCAACACAGATCATTCAGCGCGATAGACATGCATACTATATGTCAGCCATTGCAATTTGTGCCGGCACACTGGATAAACTTGCAACAGAGATTCGTCATCTTCAGCGTACAGAGGTGCGCGAGGTAGAAGAGCCTTTCCAGAAAGGGCAAAAAGGGTCTTCAGCAATGCCTCATAAACGGAATCCTGTATTATGTGAACGTGTTTCCGGACTATCACGGGTTATAAAATCCAACATGATGGTTGCTCTGGATAATATGACCCTGTGGCATGAAAGGGATATTTCACACTCATCAGCCGAGCGTATTATACTGCCTGATAGTACAATAGCACTGGACTATCTACTTGCAAAGATGATTTTCATCCTTGATAATTTACATGTTTATCCTGATGCTATGATGCAAACAATAGAAAAAACCGGTGGGCTATTCTATTCACAGGCTCTACTTTTAAAATTAGTGGAAAAAGGCTATACTCGCGAAGAAGCGTATGCAATTGTTCAGGATATTGC
>JAKPOE010000398.1 GCA_029548025.1 Spirochaetota bacterium | reverse complement strand
TACATTTGACGCTACTATCTTATTGTTGCTGGAGGAACACATGCAATTAGGTCATGTTGCCGTATCATTTATCATCGCATCGTATGCACCGCAGATAACTGGTGGCACAATGCAGGCATTTTCATTAGAAAGTATACTGGTAGCATTTGCTGCTCACTGGTTACCCAACCTGGATGTTATTCCCATTAAATTGGGCTGGGCAAAAGATTCATTCCACTGTACATGGTCGCACTCACTTGTTTTTGCCATTGCAGTTTTTTTGCTTCTTTTGCCATTTAACAGTGCATGGGCAATGCTTTCGCTGGTTAGCCTTATTGTTCATTATCTAGCCGATATGCCAAGCAGCGTAGGACTGCCGCTACTTATGCCCTTTACCAAAAAACGCTTTACCATCAACCTGTGGGCAGATACCGGTCATTCAGGATGGGATGCTCTCATTGGCACCTATGTACAGGCATGGACATGGATATTAGAAGGTGGCGCATTTGTGTTTTTATTTGTGCGCATGTATCAGCTCAGCATATGGCCATTTATTTCTTAGGGCGATAGTTACTGTAAATTAATATAAAATGAAAACAATAAAATCCTCGTATGAATATGTAATCATTGGCAGTGGCTTTGGAGGTTCATTTGCAGCGTATGCATTAGCCAAAGCCGGGAAACAGGTTCTTGTTATTGAGCGTGGAGTATGGGCAAAGCGCGATGACACCTGCTGGGATGAATATGCACTGCATTTGCAGCAAAAACCGTTATATCGTGGCCATACACCGTATGCAGTGGACCAACATGGCACACTGGAATATGACTGGCCCGATGACACAGTAGGAGGCATGAGTACCTTCTATGGAGCCGCAGCATTCAGAATGCGCAATGAAGACTTTGAAGGACCGCCAGCACCTGATTCTGATACGCGCAATGCAGAGCTGGCATGGCCATTTAGGTACGATACATTAGCCCCATACTATGATAAAGCAGAAGAACTGCAATGTGTAGCAGGCATACAGGGACAGGACATAACACAACCGCCCCGTACAAAGGACTATCCACAGCAACCACCATTAAACCTTTCACGCCCTTCGCAAAAGGTGTGGGATGCTGCAACCTCATTAGGGCTGCATCCTTTTTATATCCCCATGGCAATTAATTTTAGCGGCGTGTGCAACAACCATACATGCATACTGTGCAACACCTGCGATCACTATCTTTGCAAAATACAGGCAAAGAATGACCTCTCGGTAAGCGTTCTGCCCCGAGCAATGCACTATGGCGCTCAAGTACTGGATAATCACCGGGCAATAAAAATCAACTTTGTAAAAAGTAAAGCTCAATCGGTTGATGTTATCAATCAGCAAACACGCCAGGTCATGACCATACAGTGTAAGTATTTGATAGTAGCTTCGGGGCCCATTGCAACACCCCATTTATTGCTGGCATCCGGAATTACCGGTTATCCAAACACAAACCATATTGGACACAACCTTATGCGTCATATCAACGGCGTCGTGAGCGGTGTTGTCCCCTACATTGCCAATCCTGATAATACACTGGCAAAGCGCATCGCAATTTCTGATTTTTATTTTGGCGATAGTTCCGGTAAAATGTTGCCAGAAGGTAACTGGGGCATAATACAGGATATAGCCACCCCCGGCAAAGGCGTGATAAAAGCCAATGCACCGTTTGGATTAAAAAATATTGCAGCAACATTTTCACAATTTCTTATAAACCAGCTTGTCATTGCTGAAGATATTCCACAGTATACCAACAGAATCTATTGCTCTGACCCCAGAGATATATTTGGCATGCCTCAGGTAATGATATACCATCGCTATCATAGTCGCGATATTCAGGCACGCAATGCATTATACAAACAGGCAAAACGTATATTACGCAAAGCAGGTGCACTGTTTTTTTATACCATGCCTATTGTTACTTTTTCCCACGCATTGGGAACATGCAGAATGGGAAACAATAAAAACCTTTCAGCCATTAATCCAGAATGCAGATTATGGGATATTGAAAACTGCTACATAACCGATGCAAGCGCCCTGCCGACGGGGGGTTCCGTTAATCCC
>JAKPOE010000046.1 GCA_029548025.1 Spirochaetota bacterium | reverse complement strand
ACTTTGATAAGGCACTTAAAGTTGATCCCAATGATGGTCCTTCTAAAGTATATCTTGAACGAGCAAGACAATATAAACAAACACCTCCCTCTGATGATTGGGATGGCGTCTTTATAATGACTACCAAATAGATTGTTTTTTAAAATTTGGCTTGTATTAAAAAAATCATGTATCAACATTGCTGTTATAATAATATATAATAAATATTTGTTTAATAGAAGAAGGTATATACAATGGCTAAAAAGGTTATACAGGTTAATAAGAATCCAGTATATGAAATTGGAATGATAGCAACTGTTTTTGGTAAAGATACAGAGTTTTATGGTGATCTTACCTTTGAAAAATCTCTTCAAATTAATGGTTATTTTGAAGGTGAAATATCCTCAGGTGATTTTCTGGTGATTGGTGAAAAGGCTACCGTTAAAGCCAATATAAAAGCCAGTACGGTTATTATCAGAGGAACTGTTTATGGTAATATTGAAGCTAAAGATAAGATTGAAATACAAACTGAAGGTAAACTTTTTGGAAATATCCGTACATCAAAACTTATCATTGCAGATGGCGTAGTATTTGAAGGAAAATGTGAAATGATTAAACAGCCCATAGCAGTTCAAAAATCAAAACAAGTCCACAAAGAAAGTACTCTGGTTGAATAGATAGTATAATCTGTTGGCAATATTTATATAATTACAATTAAATGAAAGAATTTGTTAAAAAAATTGACAATTGTTTGTATGAAATTCCTGAAGATTATAAAAAAGGAATGCGTGTGCCAGCACGCATTTATGCATCGTATGAGCTTTTGCATCATATGGATGATGCAGTATTTGAACAGCTTATCAATGTTGCCATGCTCCCGGGTATACAAAAGTATGCATTATGTATGCCTGATGGACACTCTGGATATGGATTTCCTATAGGTGGTGTTGCAGCGGTTGATAGTGATGATGGTGTTATTTCGCCCGGTGGGATAGGGTTTGATATTAACTGCGGTGTACGTTTTGTTATAACCTCAGTGAGCATTGAAGAGTTTGCACCTAAGCTGAACCAGATAATGGATATTTTATTTTCACGCATTCCCAGTGGTATTGGTGGGAAGGGTATTGTTTCATTATCCGATAACCAATTTGATGAAGCAATGATAAAAGGAGCCAGATGGGCAATAGAGAATGGTTATGGTGTAAAGGAGGATTTATTATTTTGTGAGGAAAACGGATGTATTGGCAATGCCAATCCAGATGTTGTTTCCGGGAGAGCACGTGAACGTGGAAGGGAGCAGGTGGGTTCTTTGGGTTCGGGAAATCATTATCTTGAATTTCAGGTTATTCGCAATGAAGATGTTTTACAAACAACTATCGCCAAAAAAATAGGCATTATTGGGAATAATCAGGTCAGTTGCATGATACATTGTGGAAGCAGAGGTTTTGGTCATCAAATAGCAACAGATTATTTAGATAAGTTTATTGGGGTGATGAAGCAAAAGTACCATATAGATATTCCTGATAGGGAACTGGCGTGCGCACCGTTTCATTCTAAAGAAGGACAGGCATATTTTGGGGCTATGAATTGTGCGATAAATATTGCATTTTTAAATCGCCAGCTTATATATCATGTTGTACGTGATACCCTATGCCAGGTTTTTAAAAAATCAGCAGAAGAATTAGGCATAGCATTGATCTATGATGTTTGCCATAACACAGCAAAATTAGAGCAATACCAGATTAATGGTAACAATAAAAAGTTACTGGTACACAGGAAAGGTGCAACCCGTGCTTTTACGAAAGGTATGAAAGGGATACCTGATACCTATAAAGAAATTGGACAGCCTGTTCTTGTAGGTGGGAGCATGCAAACAGCTTCATATATATTAATTGGTGGAGACAGGGCTTCCGATGCATTTTACAGCACTGTTCATGGCAGTGGTAGAATCATGTCACGACAGCAAGCAAAAAAGCAATTTAAGGGTAGGGAGCTTGCAGATAGCATGGCGAAAAGCGGTATTGCCATTAAAACACGTTCATTGAGTGGTTTAGCTGAAGAAGCTGGAGCGGCGTATAAAAACATTGATGATGTTATTGACACTATTACAGCAGCAGGGTTAAGTATTCCTGTAGCACGAATGATACCAGTAGGCTCCATCAAAGGGTAGTTGTGAACATGATGGAAAGTGAAGAAGGTTTTGAATTTGTTGAAAATGCAACTTTAGCAGATATAGCAATTTATTGTAAGGCTTTTACCTTAGAAAAACTTTATGCTTTCAATGCTGAAGCTTTTCTTCATATATGTCTGGAAAATCCAAATGACTTAAATGCTAAGATTGATTACAGGTTTTCTTTACAACATCAATCTCTTGACCTGTTGCTGGTAAAATTTTTAAATGAATTAATTTTTATTAAGGATACACAGGGTATAGTATGTAAACCAGTACATGTTGAAATAGAGTATGGGCAGGAAGGTAGTATGTGTACAGCGCAATTGATAGGTGACTATATAATTAATTACGGGATTAATGTAGATCCTAAAGCTGCAACATTACATAAAACTCGTTGTGAAAAAGCAAACTTAATCTGGGAATCATTTGTAATTATTGATGTATGATAACAAAGGAAGGTTACGCAATGGCAAAAATAATAGATGGGAAAGCAATAGCTAATGAAATAAAACAAGAGATAAAAAAAGATGTTGCAAAACTGGAACAAGAATATGGAAAAAAACCAACACTGGCTGTGATTTTAGTTGGGAATGATGGTGCATCTGAAGTATACGTGCGCATGAAAAAGAAAACATCTGAAGAACTTGGGATAAACTCTCTTCAGATTACATTAGACGAGAGCACAACACAATCTGAATTGCTAAAATTGATACATGAGCTGAATAGTGATACCAATGTCAATGGTATTCTGGTGCAACTGCCATTACCATCGCATATTGATGAAAATATAATTATCAATGCTATTGATCCTATAAAGGATGTTGATGGTTTCCATCCCATTAATTTGGGTAAACTTGTTATAGGCAGTGACGAGTCCTTTGTTGCATGTACTCCGTATGGTTGCCAGGAGTTAATTGTACGCAATGTCCCGGATTTAAAAGGAAAACACCTTGTTATTGTTGGTAGAAGCAATATTGTTGGTAAACCTTTAGCCAATATTATGTTACAAAAAAATGAAAGAGCTAATTGCATAGTTACTATTTGTCATACTGCTACTTCGGATATTGGATATTATAC
>JAKPOE010000386.1 GCA_029548025.1 Spirochaetota bacterium | reverse complement strand
ATACTATGGGGATATCATTTAGGCAAAGAATCGGCAAGGCCTGCCGGTAAACCATACGCTGAGATAACCAATGATGTCTTTGATTTAGACATAAAGATGAAAAGAGAACCCGGATCGTTTCAATCAATGCTTGAAAGTGCCCTGATGGAGGAACGTCAACAATCCACTGATACCAAAATAGCCTATCCAACACAACAGGATGAAGCGTTAACCATGCCAACCACGCCAGTGGATATTCAGAAAGATGTAAAAGAGGTACAAAAACCACTGATACCCCAGAATGACGCTAAACCAATTGAGCCATATACAAGCAGTGATTATGAAGCAGCGGTAAAACCTATCGATACCATACAAAATGTGAAGAAAACTTCACCACAACCATCCATAAAGCCCACATCACCATCTGCAAAACCTGATGAAAAAGAAGTTATAACATCAAATAACCAAAAAGAATTTAAATCAATGGACATACGCGAAAAGGTATTTGAAAAATGAACGCTGTACAATTATTCCTGCTGTGCTCGGTATTGCTATTGCAACAAAATCAGCCCGTAAACAAAGAAGCAATACTGGAAACGATACTGTCCGAAACCAAACCTGCTAAAACAATACCCATGCAATTCAACGCTACTGCTAATAATGAATCACAACAAAAGGGCGGGTCAACTCCTGATGAAGTTTTGTTAAAACAGGGTGTTGAACTGTACAATGCTGAATTATATGAGCGATCATTGCAACTTCTGGAGCGCCTTCAAAAAGATTATCCACAAAGCCCTTTTAAAGATCAGGCAAGTTTGTGGAAAGCAAAAATATTTATGCAGCAACAAAAGTATACTAATGCAATGAACGAGTTACTGACAATAAATGATCAATCAGGACAATACCCTGCCGCACTTTTCATGTCAGGAAGGGTTAACCAGGCTATGGGTAAACCTTTTGATGCAATTGAGCAGTATACAAAAGTTTCATCGCTTTACCCTGATCAGGATTTTTCAGATGATGCATTGATTTTATCTGCGCAGTTATATATATATCAAAAAAAGGGGAATGCAGCATTGCAGGCATTGATCAGGGTAATTAAACAATATCCGGACAGGGAAACGGTTGATGATGCATATTACTGGTTGGGTAAAATACTTGCCACTGATCCCAACCTCAAAGATATTGAATTGGCACGGAAGGTATATACCATTTTTTTGAAAAGAGCAGAAGACCCTGCCTACATCGCCTTTTATTCATCACCGCTTAAAGAACGAGTAGCAGATGAAATAAAACGGATTGATGCTATATATTTCCCTGAACAATGAATACTACTTTAACGCTACATTCATCTCTAATTGCCCAAACGGACTATAAAGATTTATTCCCAATGTTGTTTGTTTAATCAATGTAATGGTAAAACTTTCACCTTCAATAACAGTAGGGGTTGTCATCTCAACACGTTTACCGGAGTATGCAAAAAGATTCATTGCATTGCCCGTAATCATGTTGGCTACTTCACCAACGATATCTTTCCATTCGTTGGCAATATCTTTGTCCGAAAGTCCTGGTGTTAAAACCTTAGCAATCTTGCCCACCATCTCCAAACTCATACTGAACACTACCTGCCCGGTAACTGCACCGGTAATACCAATAATGATAGCAACATCATGCGATGGCTGAGGGACCTCTTTGATTACCAGCTTACCTCTTCTGAGATCAACGTTGAGAAGCTGTTTAAATACTGCACTTGCTGCTTCAAGAAAAGGATTAACATATTCAGCATTAATATTCATATAGTACCCCTTACTGTGTTACATGGATTCTGTAAGTTTTTATTACACTCAATACCTACATCTCAAATTTCTGATTACGTATAATCTTTGACTTTTCAAACAA
>JAKPOE010000282.1 GCA_029548025.1 Spirochaetota bacterium | reverse complement strand
GCTTCACGCATCATAATAACTTTAAAGGTAAGCTCTTCCTTTTTTTGTAATTGATATTTTTTCTTACAATATTCTATAACACTCATCATCATTGACTGCAACTCGTGAGGTACTCCAGGCAGTACAATAATATCTTTATTGTCATACCCAATAGCAAAACCAGGCGCAAGCCCATTCTCATTTGGAAAAACATAAGCATTTTCCGGTACTGTTACCATCTTTACATCGGTATCAAGAGCAGACTTGCCAGTGGCTTTAAAGAAATAATCCATCCTTGCTTTTGAGGGTTTGTGTACAGTCAAATCCAGATGAAACATGCTCTGCAAAGTTTCACAGGTTATATCATCAACCGTAGGACCCAATCCACCTGTTATGAAGACGATATCAGCACTATACATAGCATGTTCAATAATTGACCGCAAGGATGCACTATCATCGCCCACAACATAATGAGCAACAACAGGTAACCCTATAGAAAACAATTGCCTGCTAATATAGTAATTATTACTTTCATGAATACGGCCATTGACCAATTCACTGCCTGTAGCAATCAAAGCAACTTTTGTCATTATAATTATTCTATTACTATAGATTAGTTTGGTGTAATTCAACCAATGTTATAACAAAAAATCAATAAATTATTTTATTTTTATTACATACGTTCAGGGGCACAGACCCCTAATAATGAAAGAGCATTTTTTAAAATGATACGCACTCCATCACATAATATCAGATAGCTTTGTGTTCTATCATGGTCATCTGACAGAACTCTGTGTTCAGTATAAAACTTATGGTATGCTTGAGCAAGCCTCATACAATACACGGTGATTCGATGAGGTTCATAACTATTGGCGGCATCATATATTTCTTCTGGAAAACGAGCCATCAGCTTTAATAATGTTATGGTTTCAGGATTACTATAATGCGCAGTATCAACAATTATTTTATCATAGTTGATATTTCTGTTTTGTGCTTCTCTGAATATTGAGCATATACGGGCATGAGCGTATTGCAGGTAAAAGACCGGATTTTCACTGCTCTGACGTTTAGCTAAATCAATATCAAAGTCCAGATGACTGTCCATTGAACGCATTACAAAAAAATATCGTGCAACATCTGTACCAATATCATCAATAAGATCGTGCATTGTTGAAAATGTTCCCAACCGCTTTGACATCTTTACTGCTTCACCGTTGGTTAGCAAATTAACCTGCTGTGATATTAATATCCTAAATTGATTTTCATCATATCCCATTGCCTTCATCGCTCCAACAAGACGAGCAATATAGCCATGGTGATCGGGACCCCATATATCAATAATCAGATCAAACCCACGTTCAATCTTCGTTCGGTGGTAGGCAATATCTGCCATTAAATAGGTTGGTCTGCCATCATCGCGAATAACCACCCTGTCTTTATCATCACCAAACTTTGTGGAAACAAAAACCTTTTTACCATTGTCATCGGTAATAACACCAAGCGACTCAAGATAGTTAAAAACATCCAGCACCTTGCCACTTTCATGCAAGGTTGATTCGTAAAACCATGTATCAAAATGTACATTAAACCGTTCAAGGTCCTGCTTTTGCCATGCAATATTATAATCTACAGCTTTGCGGGCACAAAATTGCACAGCCTTTTCTTCATCGTTTATGTTTGATAGTTCATGCGAAAAATTTTCATGTATATATTTTGCAATATCCTTAATATATTCACCATGGTAGCCTTCGTCAGGGAATATCACATCCTTTCCCAGCATTTGCTGGTAACGAACCCACACTGATTTTCCCAGCCACCATACCTGATTGCCATAATCATTAACATAAAATTCCCGGTTCACTGTATCACCACTTGCTGCAAGCAAATTTGCCAGAGTATCGCCAACGGCTGCTGCACGTGCCGAAACTACATTTAAAGGACCTGTTGGATTAGCTGATACAAATTCAATGTTTACCTTACGCGGATATTCTTTTTTATTTCTACCATAATCATCATTAGCAGTAACTATCGCCTGCAAACGCTGAACCAGAAATGGCAATGATAAAAACATATTTAAAAAGCCAGGTTTTACCACATCGATGCGTTCAAAAATATGCTGTTCATCAATAAATCCTTTTATCTGTTCTCCTATTTGCAGCGGTGAAGTCTTTAAAATTCTGGCACATTCTAATGCAATTGGCGTAGCATAATCACCAAATTTTTCTTC
>JAKPOE010000279.1 GCA_029548025.1 Spirochaetota bacterium | reverse complement strand
TAATTCATGGGCGTGCTGAAGACCTTGCTCATGATATTCATTATCGTGAAAAATTTGACTTTGTTATAAGCAGGGCTTTTGCGCATCCATATATGGCAATTGAATATGGGTTGCCATTTGTCAAAGTTGGTGGGTTTTATTATATATACTATCAAGTGGATAATTTTGAGCAAAGTATAGATGAAATAAAGAGTACTATTGGGAATGGATTGTATGGTGAATGTAGCCATACCAATGGCACAGATAAAAAGAATAATACGAGGTTAGCAAGAAATGACAGCTATCAGATGAGAAATGTTTTACAACATGCCGAAGAATGTGGAGGGCATTTAGCATCACAAGAAGAATTGATGAAGAGGGGGTTGCAAGGGGGATTGGTTATTATAAAAGATAAGCCTGTACCATTATATTTTCCCAGAAAAAATGCAGTTGTGAAGCGAATAATTCAAAAATTACGGTAGCTATATGGTCAAAAATAAATATAAGATATTTTTACTATTAATGCTTTGTTTAATCAGTGTTGGCTTATTAAATTATCTTGCTTATGCTCAGGTTGATAATAACAAGATTGCGGGGATGATAATAAAAGATGAAAAACTAATAGTTCCTGGTATGGGAGGCGGGGGTGTTCTGCTTGGTTCAACGGAAAAAGATGTTATGATGACCAGGGCAAAGTCTGCTATAAAGACTAAGAAAACCAATCATGATTTTTTTAAGGATGTTCTAAAAGTGGAATCTCAGGTAACATTGCCCTTCAATTACCTTTATCAATACAATGATCCTGAATGTATCATTGGATTTTTCAATAGTACGGTTGAATTTATTGTTGTATGGGATCGACGATGTATACTCATAGAAGGTGTCCCGTTATCACAAGGTGTTATGGCAGTTGTATATATCTATGGTAATTATGGGTTAACATGTTTGCGAGAAGACAATAGGGCATTGTATATATATGCTGAAAAAGGTATAGCTTTAATTGATGAGGACAATAATGATACTATTGACGGTGTCGTTATATTTCAAACGGGCAGTTAAGGTAATAGATAAATTCAATAAGAACGATAAGATTATACTACGCTATACTACGCAATGGAATATTTTGAATTTATTGTTTCATAGATATAATGTGCGTGGATATCGTTTATATTGTATTCATGGAAGATTATATCATCAATTGTATCCATTATTTTTTTTCTGCTTAATAAGTTTTCTT
>JAKPOE010000278.1 GCA_029548025.1 Spirochaetota bacterium | reverse complement strand
GGCAGTTGTAGGCGCAATTTCCGTGCCATGGGTATTCCTCCGTGTTGTTATAATAATTGAAATCCCTACTATACATAACGCCAGAGATGAAAAAAATTAAAAAGAAATGGTGTATTTTTTATACTTTTTGTGATTTTTTTTGAAAAAACACTATCTACAGGGGGTCAGAGCCTTGATAACCTGCGGCAGGCTGTCTTATCATGCGCCCGCATCCAAAAACGCCATACATCATTGTATGGCTGTTTATCATTATGGTAGCATTCTTATTCTGAGTAAGCGCCAGAGATTGATGAATCTATTGTTTTTTTAAAGACGATATTCTTTGCTTTGCTCAGAATAACGCGCGACACTAACTCATAATTTCATACAAATTATCAGCAACAAACATCTCACAATTCACATTTAACATTGTACAGGTAAAAATGGGGTCAGAGCCTACTTATTAGATAAAAAAAGGCGAACATTAAATAATTATGTTCGCCAGAGATTATATTTTATAGATATGGGGCGCTTTATAGATTATAAAGCCAATAATTTATAGTGTATATATTACCAGCGTAATGCTACCTCCACAAATCCAGTGTATACAGTACCACTAAATGAGTAATCAGGATATAATTCATCAATTTCAGCCTGAGAGATATCGTCATTTGTAGGATTCCCATCAAAATTTTCATATATTTGTTCAATCGCCACCCTATCCTTCTTCACCTTTCTTTCTTGTAGCATCTGCATCTGTCCGGCAACAGTTATTACTAAAGGGGCAACCATAGGTCCCATTCTTGGGATAGTAAATGTTAACCCTGCCGAAGCAATATGGGTATTGCAATCCATAAAATTGAATAACGACGCGTCATTCACTGTATCGTCAGGAACATACGTGGGTCGGTACATATATCCTAAATGTAAAGTAAGCCACTCCATTTTTGGTATTAAACATCCAAAATTATATGATATACCAACTTTGGGAACTATGATATCATCATATTCAGGCATTATTATACCATATTGACTCCAGTACTCTTCTTTAGCTTTGGAAACCTTATATTTAGACCACATCTGATATTCCACATCAAACGATAATGTTAACCCTGATAATGGTTTTATAGGCAAAAAAGTATAGGCAATTCCACCACTGATAATATGCGGTGTATAGTAATCAAATATGTTGAGCGCCATCTGTAACTGTATCGTTCCATCTATCAACTCTGCTGTTGTTGAAAATGGTTTAACCTCCATATATATCTCACCTCTATACGCTACTCCCATCTCCAGTCCTCGTAAAGCATTGATCTTTTTGCCCGGGGATATATATAATCCACAAACCGGAGCAACTTTTGGTGAAAGTTCCATCTGTATTTCTGAATTGGGCGTTTGAGGATTTGGCGATGCCATGTCAACATCCATCAAGCGCACTGCACCTTTGCCACCTGACCATGCATTGATACCAAATCCTATTCCAAAAAGATCATCCGCAAATCCAAAACCCATCCCTGCTAATATGACTGTTCGTTCAGCTTCCTTGCCATAGCGTAAAAAGTCATGCGTGCGCAAGTCAACATCATATACTCTCACAAGGGTCCCATCTTGCAAAAGTCCCATACCCAATCCAAAACGCCCTGATGAAATAAACGATGGCAGTTTAACAAAATGATTTAAATCCAGTACCAAACCTAATGCAACCGTCCCAAAATCAAGATCTTTATCAGCTACCGTCTCACGGGGAATATCAATGGTCATATCAGGCTGTGTATACATATAATTGATTACAAGCTGATCCTTGTATAGGTAAAGATCATATGGTGATGCCACCTGAGGTTCAACAGTGACCACCTCCTGTTCTTTTTTATCTTTCCCACCCTTTTGTTTTAAAGTAATCTGCTGTTTTGGCTCTGTTTGTTGTACAGTCAATACCAGATATCCTTGCGTTCTTCCTAATCCTGCTATATTATAATATACACTTGACCAGTCATTTACCACTGCTGTCATTGCATTTCCTCTGGCTACACCCTGCGCTCCAAATCCATAGGTATCGGCAAAATTAGCATACACTAAAGCAGGCATAATTATAATGACAAATACTATCATCACACTACGTCTCAACACTATATACATCATGACCTCCGATAATAAACTATATATCTTGTACAACCACAGGACTAACCCTATGGTTGTTGCTGTGCTCTATCATTTAGTCAAAAGCTGTCCCAATCCCGAATATGGATCAAACTCGTCGCTGTATAAATATTCAGATGGTGATGAATATACTGGCTTTGTATAATCTTCAAAGCTTGCTGCCTTATTTGACCTTCCTTCTAATGTCTCATTTAATCGTACTACAAGACCAATCATCAATTCATTGAGATCATCCCATAGCCTTGAATCCTTCGATTTAATTAAACCCAGATTCAAAAATTCGTACAACTGGTTAAAAACATCTTCTGATGGATGTGGCGATGAAAGGTTGGTCAAAAAATATTCAAGGAATCCATCATCAACAAGCATATTGCTGGCAACCGATAATAGATCTGCATTGTACCCGGTATATTCCTGTAATATTTGTGGCAGATAGCCGGTCATTATGTCCTTTAGTTCATTGGGAATAATCCACTGTGATGTATCATCATAATAGTAGTATAATACCGTACCCAATGTATGACGCACTCCTCTCAACTGGGCATTTGTTGCTTTGAAGCTTGTCAGCGTTTTATCAATCATTGCTATAAGGTCATCGTTTATACAATAATATCCGTTTGTTGCACCCTGATTGCTCATCAACTCACCAAGACCATTGACAAGCTTATAGTAATTATTCCAATTCCATCCTTTATAGTTGGGATGGGCTGGATCTCTGTGATCGACAAATGCTGCCAGTCCCTTGCCCCATACATAGGGATTACCATCCACATCATCGTATCCAATAAGCTCATCCAGTGCTACATCCATGTCAATATCATCACTATTTTTAACAAACATCCATGCAGGATAGCTGATTCCATAATAGTCTCTTGTTTGCTCAATACTCTTATTGCATTTCATGCGAGTTACTATCTGCTCCAGACCATAAAATATCTTACGACGGGCACCCCAGTCAGCATAGTCACTGCTTCCTTTTGTACCATCCTGATAGATTGGTAGTGCACCATAACCATATTGACCAATTTGTTGTAACAACGCCATGAGCTTTGTAACCATTTTACTGTTTGCCAAAGCCGGGATAATCCCATCCGCAGCAGCTTGAGAATTTTCGGTCAACACAGCAGCAACCGAGCGTAATGAGCTGTTGGGATTAAAGTTTACAGCACTATCAATAGGTTTTGGCGTAAACATTGCATACACGCCCCTGCCATGTTGATCCTGAATCTGTGGCACAAACCATCCCTTTGCCGCACCGGTATATGGCGTTTTATAATAGCGCATAATTGGATTGCCCAGCATGGCTATGAGGTCACGCAGATGTTTTAGTGGAT
Organism: Spirochaetota bacterium; assembly: GCA_029548025.1. The sequence continues at coordinate 5,880 of JAKPOE010000278.1, read as the reverse complement.
ATTTATGGTTACCGCTAAAGTTATACCAGTGGTTATTTTGGTCTGATGGTTTATCATAATGAGATTTTTCATGTAAATCCCCTGATAATGCCACAATAATGGGCAGCAGTTTATTACGGTTCTGCCATGCAGCAGCATTTATATTACCAATGTCTGATGAATTGGAAGCCACTAAATCAGGTTGTACAAAAGCCATTCGTGCAATAGGAGCCAGGTTATCACCAACAATATTAGGAAAAACATTACCATTACCAAGGATAGTACTCCATATTGTATTAATATCAACATAATCTCCATCGGTTAGTACACTCAAACTAGTTTTATATGATGAATCCTCTTTAACAATAACCCATAGCCTGCCATCTGCAGGTTGCAGCGAATCACCATAATTTGCACCATTTGGCTGGTTGTGGCCATAATTTGTACATCCCTCTCCGTCACCCCGGTTTCCAAGCTTTACCCATGTACCAACTGTGCCAGTTTTTTTAGCTGTTGCAATACCAGCCATTCCATTAGCTTCAATTATTGTAAAAAGCGGAGAATCTATATTCAATGTAACACCTATACACCACGCAGCAGTAGCATGAATGTTAACATATGATCGCATAGGCATTATAAATACAAATTTCTTTTCCAGCATAAGCCATTGAAAATTTCTATACATGGCTTCTTCATGACTGTTACATCCTCTTACAGTATTATTTTCAGCAATCTTCTCCCAGAACCACAAACACCCAGCATTATTTGTTGAAGCATCAAGGTCATCACCATACTCACCTTTGTTTTTTGTATCCTGTAATGAGTGCATTTTAAATTTATTGATACCAGTAGTACCCACTACATTTGCAGGTGAATAATAACCCGTCCATCCTGCAGGTGGATGATTAGCATCTTCATGGTAGTTTATATAATCCGATTTCAGCAAATAATAATCAGTATGCCAGCTTGCACGGTATCTGTTAGCTCTGAGTTTAAATTCAACACCATCAATTGTTAATGATTGAGGGTTATCAGTTTCATCTGCATCATTGCCACCATCATTTGGATAAAAATATACTGGATTAGCAGGATCTTCTTTACATACAAACGCATAAATCCTCCCATCAGGTCTAAAATATACATGATATACCTTACCATCTGATGCTGTTCTGGTTTTTGCGTTGGGATCAGCATAATAGTAGGGACCTTCACCTTCCCAGCATGCACGGGCAATCCAGCCCATAGTCCAGCGTCCGGTGTTAAGCTCACCCAATCCATTGCCAACATACGGGTAATAAGTGCGGTAATCATTATTTGTGCCTACTGTTGTAGTATTTGATGTTGGAACTATACCGGTAATTCCCCCGTTTGGAATACCAGCATCACCAGCAGAAAAACCACTGAATAATAGAAGAGTTGGAAAATCATACCCTAAATAAAATTTATAGTTATTAGCCTGTGAACTTAAAAATGAGTTTTTACAACGATATATATAATTCCCTTGCGCACCATTTGTTATTTCAACTGATGTTAATAGACCTCCTGTATCGCCATCCCATGTTTGCGTAACAGCCCTTGCATCCAGAGCCAAATTATAAGCACCTAACCATCCAATGGTACAATTTTGGCTGGAGCTTCTTGCTTCTTTTGCATGGCTTACCATGGAATATAAACTATCATTTATAGTAATAATACCAGCTGTTGGTTCACCATGTTTGCGAACAGAGCAATGACCATCCTGATCATTATTGTAAGGTTCTGAAGCACCATCAGAAGTTTTGGTTAAAAAACCAAAGTCATACGACGCTATCAAAGTATACAACAGATGATCTAAATACGATACTTTATAGCTTGCACTGCTTCGGAGCTCTCCAAATCCATTATACTGGGTCATCCTTTTCAGGGATGCCTCAACCTCATAATTTGTAAAATCTATTCCGCAGTTTAACTTCAAATCATACAATTTCTGTGTTAAATATTCCAATGCTGAGCGCCCGTCGGGATTGGGCGAATTGTTATCCACCGGGTCATAGATAGGAGATGCTTGTGCATTATCGCCTGCCCGTATAAAAAGCAACGCCAAACCAGGCAACATCTGTCGTACACCATTTTTAAGTTCAGTATTAACATAATAATCGCTTCCATCATGATAATAACTTGCATTGGAGCTATAAACACTGCCCCCAACTGTAGCATAATCCTCAATATTTATCATAAGCTCTTTGAGTATGTCGGCAAATGTTTTATCTCCCGCTTTTGCCGTCATTACCGCACCCAGCTCGCGTATTACATCATAGAGCGCTTCACGTGCATCAGCATCCTCCGTAGCTATATCGTTTATCCCTGACAGCAGCGCATCCATACCAACAACTGCATTTCCCAATTTATTGCTGCTATCGTCATAAAAAGTATTTGCCCGTAATAATGTTTTACCCAATCCTTCCTGCAACAGTGGCAACACCGTGCCAACATTCTGCCCATGGTTATCCTTTAAAAAATCAATCAAATCTGCCATAACTGTCTCTATTTCATGACCATGAGCATACTGAATATAGCCTATGGACTTTCTCAGGATACTTACCAGCTCGTTGGTAGTACCAGGGCTTGCTGCATCTAAATCATCTAAAAAGCTATAGAAATCCGTTACATAGTTATCATAATCATAAGGGTCAGAACGCCATTTATAGTTGTCCTGATTAATAATTCTTTCTATTATTATGCGCAATGCAGCTACTATATCAACAAGAGGGTCAGGATTGATTGCAGGCATCTGTTGCAAGGCATTTTTTGTACCGGTAACATCCGCATTGATAGCATCGCTCAACATAACATTAAACCTATGCTGGTCAATAGTATCAAATGCATCATACAATGCCGGATAGGGATCTAAAAGGTCAAATAATCGGTATTCCGGCTCAGGATCATTGCGTTGAAACAAAAATTTGCTACTATCCGAACATGATAACAACACCGTTGCAACGCACATGATTATGAAGAATGATTTAAAAGGCTTCATGGCGCACCTCTTGTGATTTATTTAAAAAATCATATAGGCGATAGTTACTCTATAATAAGGGTTGACAGTACTGGCATGTCGGTATATTTCAACAAAAAACCGACTACCCAGTACTATTTTCCCCAATAAAAAACTCTTTTTCTTTAGCCCCATTTTTGATAATACCTTATGGATCAAATACATGCTCTCCTCCCTTCCTCATTCCTGATAACTATTATGACTACTTTACCGTCCAGCTATACTCATATTCTGTAAACAGTATAATACCGACTGTTAAGTATTGTCAACTATTAATCAAAAATTTTACAATTTTTTTAATATTTTGTAATAATATAATATTTTTCACATATTATATTGTAATTATTATATTATTTAATATATCTATAAATATGTTTTTAGTATGTACTCAATTTAATATATAATTAATAATACTGTAATATAGTTATAGATAACTATATTATGTAAAAGTATATAGCTAATTATTGGTATAAATTTATGTAGTTTTGTCGATATTCAATCTTGATTAATGCACATCATTAAACTTTGTAATCATTATTATTCCTTTAACACACCAATCTTCTTTAACTATTTGTTAAAACTTTCAAAATCTCTATCCCACGCCTGGTAAATTATAATTAGAACCATTATCATTCCTAACTATAAACTAACAAAAAGGCTGGTTTTGTGTGGAATCTCCTTTTTTACTTTTAATTCTGATAGTATAATACAATCCCTAATGGAATAAGAACAGTTGAAATAATTCATTGTACAATCATAGCACCTTTACACAGTTCTCCTTCACTTTCATCCCCTATGGATGCCAGCATTTCGGGTATGGCCAACCTTCCCGAAAATAGAAATATACACCCATATCATAATGGACTCGTTTCTGCATCTCTTATTTCATAGTTATTGAGGCTCTGACCCCCTTTTATAATAACTATCGCCTATTAACCGTATACTATGCCTTTGACAGACAAACGATTTATTACATGAGTGAGTACTTAGTCATAATTGAGTGAATGTTCACTCAATTTTGCCTATTAATATTATATAAATTAATATCATATTTTTATTCAACATTTATAATAATATTATTGACTTTATTAATATTTTTTTGTATTGTTAAAAGCAAAGTGTATCAATAAACATTTTTATTTATGCTTCCAACATGGGTTTTGTGAAGGATGGCTTTATTGCTATGCCTTAAATATTTTTAAAAGGAGGTTCCCTATGGATCTTTTTGATAAATGTTTAGCCTTCACTCGAGTTGAAGAGGTTAAATCATTTGGATTGTATCCCTATTACCACCCAATAACAAAAACAGAAGGACCTGTTGTGTACATGAACAATAAACGTATGATCATGGTCGGTTCAAATAACTATCTGGGACTAACGCATGACCCACGAGTAAAACAGGCAGCTATCGATGCCATTGAAAAATATGGCACGGGATGCTCAGGTTCAAGACTCATCAATGGTTCACTTGATATTCATTGTAAGCTTGAGGAGGCGCTGGCTCAATTTGTTGGCAAAGAAGCTGCCTGTATTTTTTCTACCGGTTATCAAACGAATCAGGGAGCTATTGTATCATTAATAAACAAAGGGGAATATATTATTTCAGATGAAGAAAATCATGCAAGCATCATACAGGGCACATTGATAGCAAAAGCCCTATGTGGCGATAGTATTCTGGTTAAGTTTCATCACAATGATATGGTTGACCTTGAAAATAAAATCTCTGCTCTGCCGCATGATGCAGGAAAACTTATCGTTGTTGATGGAGTCTTCAGCATGAATGGACACATTGCTCCCCTCCCGGATATTGTTAGAATAGCCCGTAAATATAATGCGCGCATCATGACCGACGATGCACATGCTCTTGGTGTTATTGGCCATGATGGACGCGGTACAGCAAGCTATTTTGGATTAACAGACCAAACTGATATTATTATGGGAACATTTTCAAAAAGTTTAGCTTCATCAGGAGGTTTTTTAGCATCAAGCGAGCGGGTTATAAACTACATCAAGCATAACGCACCTGCAATTATATTTAATGCAAGCATGCCTGCATCAAATGCTGCTGCAGCACTTAAAGCACTTGAAATAATTCAAAACGAACCTGAATCTATACAAAAGCTTCATAATAACGCAAAACGTTTGCGGAATGGACTTGAACATCTTGGATTTAATGTAATAAAAGGGGAAACACCTATAATCCCTGTTATTATTGGTGATGATATCATGACGTTTACGTTATGGAAAAAGCTCTTTGATTATGGCGTATATACCAATCCAATAATCTTTCCTGCGACACCTCAGGGGCAGCAGTTGATCCGCTGCAGCGTCATGGCAACACATACCGATGAACATATTGATTATGTATTAGGGATGTTTGAAAAAGCTGGTGCTGAATTAAAATTATTGCATGCAAAGGTATAATCAAAATTTTTTATGGCTTTTTGAAATCAATATAGCATCGACATCAAAAACAAAGCAGATGTTACCAGTGGAAGTAGGATCAGCTTTTTGATGCAATGCTGTAAGGCTCTGACCCCTTTTTTATACCCACTGTGCAATGGAGTAGCGCTTACGGTATGCTTCCTCATACTGTAAAAAACGCCTTACCCGTTCACTAAAACTGTCTCCCAACTGCAGAAAGTACTCATGATGGTCTATTTTTACGCCAACATCAGCATCCTCCTGTAAATAGGATTGTATGCTGCTGTAGCGGTACTTGACAGGACTATCGCACCTACGCTTCCGTACCGGATTGAACGCTATGTACCACAGCAACCATAACAGATAATGAAAAGCATCATGAGCAAACTGTACAATGATGTCCTTGTAGCGCTCATTCCAGAATGGCCCGGTCCTGCCGGTTA
>JAKPOE010000255.1 GCA_029548025.1 Spirochaetota bacterium | reverse complement strand
CTCATACTTTGAAGGTTGGCCAAATCCGCCATCAAATATTGCTATAAAGGTTATTGATAAAACCAGTATCCCTATCTTTTTCATTGAGTAAATCCCTATAAGCTTATTTTACTTTGGTTTTACCGTAGCAAGAGTAAAGCGTGCTATTCCAGCCTGATTAAGAATATCCATAACTGCAATTATTGTTTCATAATTTGCATTCCGATCACCACGGATTATCACCACATTGTTCTTTATTGAAGCTTTCCTGCTTTTAAACTCATTCAACAAATCAGCCAATTGATATTTTACATCATTGATAAATATTTCATTTTTTTCATCTATGCTGACTACCATATTCCCCTGCTGCATCTGCCCTGATTGTATAGCTTTTGGCAAATGAACAGTAATGGATGATAATGATCCCAGACTTGAAGTAACCATAAAAAAACAAAGCAAAAGAAAAGTCATATCAACAAGTGATGTTATATCAATTATTGAACGATAATCAAATTTACTTTTTACTTTAATACTGCGTTTTATTCCCTTTGCATCCATATCAGTAATTATTATAGTGTATCAATCGTTACTTCTCTATTTGAGGCTCAAGAGTGTACACCGGCAGATCAAGAAGAGCATTAGCTACATACTCTAAATCCTTAGCATAGCGTTCAACACGGCTTACCAGGTAATTATAAAAAATCCATGCTGGTATTGCAACCAGTAACCCCAGAGCAGTAGTAATAAGAGCTTCAGCCACACCATATGCTAAAAGATCCTGTGCAACATTCCCTACTCTGGATAAAGCGCTAAAGGATTTCATCATGCCGGTAACAGTTCCAAGCAATCCAAACATAGGTGAAATCGTTGCGATAGTTGCAATAATCCCAACATGCTTTTCAATTTTTTTTTGTGTCAGATAAACATTTTCAGTTATAACCCTTTCCCTTTCCTTCATGCTGGCAGGAAAAGCTAACGTATTGTAAATAAGCTCACTTATTGGCCCGGGCACCTTTTTGCATTGCAGCAATGCCTGCTGTATATTGTTGCTGTATTCTTTAGCTACATTATTAATATGCATTGCATAGTCAGTATTTATTCTATTGTAAAACAGTATTCGTTCAATTATGGCTGCTGTCCCAATTATTGAACAAATAAAAATGGGTAAAAGCATTACCCATGTAGGAATTGCCTCAAAAATACTAATCCAATAATTATCACTGTACATATATCGTCCTTACAACATCTGAAATTATAACTGTATTCGAATACTTTTTTTACAACAATATGCGTATACCAAAAAGTCCCTTTATACCTGATTCAGGATAATGGTCTTGAAGGTAATACTTATTGTTATATAAATTTTCCACCCTAATATAGGCAAAAAAGCCTTCAAGCATTTTTCTTTGTAAATCTAAATATCCAACCACCCTTGATTTAAGTTTTGCATCCTCATCAGGTGACGTGTATACTGAGCTGGCAATATTGTGTGAAAGATTAATCTTCCATTTTGCTCCATTATAGGTAATAGTCATATTAAGCAAATGTTCCGGCCGGTATGTAATATTTTCATCAGCATGATAATAAGCAAACGTATATCGTGTATCCAGTGACAGCATTTTAGGGATTATATTCATTACCAGTATAGCACCATTTGAACTTGACCATGCTTTTATTCCCCTCACAGTTAACACATCTTCGGGTGTTGCCATATAGTTATAAAAATTATTGCTGTACTCTGTTTGAGAAACTAACTGCATGGTTAAAAAGTTATTCATTTTATAATCAACCTTCAATGTTCCTCTATGTACATTAGCAGGTTTCAGATTATAAATAGGTGTAATAAATTTTTGCTGAAGATAAAACTCCTCAGGCTTGAACGGCTGCATAAAATAACTATATTGCAAAACAATACTGCAATTGGTAAATCCTTTGTAGCTTGTACCAATTATTGGGCCAATCAGCCAATGATCGTCCCTGTTAAAATCTACATTAACACCAATTGAAATACCTACATCCTTAGTTATATTAAAGTCATCAACTATCTCATTGTTACAAAAAAAATCATCCTGAAACGTATCATATGAATAGGCATACACCGTTGATGAATATTTAAATCTATTGGAAGCCGACCAGATATATTCACCGCCCAATTGCCCGTGCCCCTGATAAACCCTGTTGTCAATATCATCGGTTGTAATTCCATTCAGCCTGTGATAATATTGCCCTCCGCCAATGACATAAAACATCTCAAATGATGGGCTATGCTTTACTATATTCTTCCAATCAACAGTAACATTATCCTTTTCCTCACGGCTAAAAAAAGTATTGTCTGCCATGCCATACGAGTCATTATACACATTTATATCAAACAGAGATTTCCACGTTTCAGATGCCTTAATATCTCCGGTAAAACCTATACGGTTTTTATAGTAGCTTGTGTTTTCAAAAGTTTTGTCGTTATACCCATAATCATTCGATTTTTCAAAATAGGTTTGTAATAAATAAACAAACTTATCCTGCTGCTGTGATAAGTTGACCGTAGAAAGCATATCGTTGTATTGTCCATATACAACCTGCATATCGATATTCATATTGTGCAAGCTCTGGGCATCATTCCGAGCACCATCCTGAGCAAACAGAAAAGAAACAAACACCATACCCTGTAGTATAAGTGTCATGAATATATAAAGGCACCTTTTGCTATTATTTATATTTCCCATGCAACCCCATACTGTATATGTAATTCATTAAGGATGAATAATATCATAAAAATGGAATGTAATGAAGGTTGATTATTTATACAGGGATATTTTAAGTCAATACAAATATGAATAAGTTTTAATACGTACACCTATTTCATCAATAATTTTATTGTAATAACCATGCATTTTCCATTGAAACTTTATTGTAATGCTTCATTAGCTCAACTATGGTCAGCATCATTATCTCTTAACACAATAACTGCCAATAAGCTATTTTGCTGCCACAAGCACTAAATGCACTTCAATGGGTTATTTCTCAGGGATCAATTTCATAGAATAGGACACCTCTTCCTTACCCAGTTCAAAATATACATGATCAAGCCATGCATCAACCATATCAGTATTATGCTTACTTAAAAAGTGTTCATTTTCTCCTGTAATGAGCATCATGGATGCTTCAGGTTGTGGAGTAAACTTTAGACAATAGAACATGCAATCCCCTCTTTTTTACAGCGATAAGCGATCTCATGGCTTGCTGAAAAAAAATAGCTGTTATCACAATAAAATCATACCATGTCAATGTTTCAAGTCTCAATAAAAAAAGCGTGGAAATCCACGCTTTTGTTGTATCATCTTTTTATAGAAACAGATTGTATCATCGCAATTCCTGGGCTTTATCAGTTTGTTCCCATGTAAAACCAGGTTCATTGCGCCCAAAATGTCCGTACGCTGCAGTTATTGTATACTTTGGTTTTAACAGATCAAGCGTTTGTATGATTGATTTTGGTTTTAAATTGAAGACATGTTGTATGCGTTTTTCAATTGTTTCTTC
>JAKPOE010000241.1 GCA_029548025.1 Spirochaetota bacterium | reverse complement strand
CCTCGTTCAATGGAATCAAGAATATTTGCCGACGTTAAACGAAATGGATCAATTGTACCGTCAGGTACCCAAATAGCAGACAGTATGTTTGGATTGCAATTGGGTTCTATTGATAATGCTTTTTTAACACTTATTTCTTTTGCATCTATACCAGCAAACTTACAGGCTTCTAAAAGACGGTTATGGTAGTTGGGGTCATCTTCTGGCAGGGTTATAAATAAACCACCGGTAGGTTCAATACAATGCCATGCAATCTTTTTTAAAATGCGGTTTTCTTTGATACATTCTGTTGCTGATTCTAAATCCCTGACAGCATATCGTGCGCCTGAATGCAAAAGTCCATGATTGCGCCCTGTTGTACCCGAAGCAATATCATTTTTTTCTATGAGGATAGCATCAATGCCACGCAGTGTACAGTCACGTAAAACACCACACCCGGTTGCACCTCCACCAATAACTATCACTTCAGCTTCTAATGTTTTCACTCAATCACCTTATTATAGCATTTTACTATGGATTGTTTTTCTTTACCAAAGCCTTAAAAAAGAATTATTGAAGGTAATGCCATACTGAATTTTACGCTGCCGAAGTCCCTGATTAATTATTATACTTCCATTAATATATTATAAAAATATTTTTTAATATTAATGCATAAGAAAAATCATTGTGAATTGATGTATTGATTAACATTTTGCATTTTAAACAATCCTTTAATAAATGTATCAATATATTTATCAGTAAGTACATCTATTTGTGCTTTTGAAAGATTAGGTACATTTAAAATATCATGATAAGCAATCATTATGATACCCCCAATCAATATGGTGGTTGTTAATTGCAAATCAACATCATCCCTTAAAAAGCCAAAATGTTTTGCTAAACGGATATCATGCAGGATATGCTTCCGCAAATTTTTTTCAAATTCGCCTATTAGTTTTTGTATGTGAGGATTAAAACCAAAACCTGTCCTCAGTATAATTGATGTTAGCAACCTGTCATCATTTAAAAACATTAATGAACGTTGTATTCTGTAGTGAAAATAGGATATTGGATTTAATTGTTTCATTTCCTCATGACTAATGTTTACCGCCTTTTTCCACTCCTCAAGTGACCTTATTAAAAGCGATAAAAACAAATCTTCCTTATTACGAAAATACTCATAAATAGTACCTTTACCAATATGTGCTACCTTAATAACATCTTCAACATAGGCTTCGTAGTATCCTTTTTCAGCAAATACCTGTTTAGCGCAATCAAGAATATGCTGCCTGCGCAATTCTGCTTTCATTGCAACCCCTATCTTTTCTTTATATATTTATTCTGTATTGTTTAATATAATGAAAAGTTGTTTTTATTGGTCAATAACTTTTTATCATTTCATTTCATTTAATACTTATAGTGTACAAAGCCATTTTCAAATCCTCAAAGGTAAACGGTTTTTGCAAAAAATATGAATTTTCCACATTAAAAGCAATATCATTGAATGCATCATTAGAATAGCCTGAAATGAAAATTACTTTTAAATTGTGTATAATCCGTCTTAGCTTTTCATATAATTCAACTCCATTCATTTCAGGCATTATCACATCAGTTATTAATATAGCAAAATCTTTATATGCATCTACTGCATTAAGGGCATCAACAGGGTCATTAAAAGCCATAATATCCTGATCTAAAAGTAAAAGCATTCTTTGCAGCATTCCTAATATTGCTGTATCATCCTCAACGACTATAATTTTATTATGTAATACTGTAATTGTTTTTGTATTATTTTCAATGGCAGAAATTTCAGGAATCTCAGGCATCTGTTCAGTATATTTTGGGAAGAAAATATTTACCACAGTCCCCTGCCCATATTCACTATAAACTGTTATATGCCCACTAAACTGTTTCATAATTCCATACACTGTTGAAAGTCCAAGCCCTGTCCCCTTGCCAACCTCTTTAGTAGTAAAAAATGGTTCAAATAATCTTTCAAGGGTATCCTTGTCCATCCCACTGCCATCATCTATACATTGTATCATTGCATAATCACCAGGTTTACATCCCGGATGAGTTGCACAAAATGTATCATCTAAAAATTTATTCTGAGTAACTATCTTTATTGTGCCAGTATCTTTGATAGCATCTCGCGAGTTTGAAGCTAAATTTGTTAGAATCTGAATAAACATCCCCGAGTCAACCCATATATCATATATATCTTCCGCCAATTCAAGTCGCAACTTGATATTTTCTCCAATCATAGCTGCAAGCATCTTTTCACTTGTTTTAATTATTTCATTTGGATTTAGTCTTACAGGATTAACCTTTTGTTGACGGGTAAATGTTAAAAGTTGCTTTACTATATCAGCGCTACGCCTTGCTGCATGAGCTATCTCTTCTATATCGGGATAAATAATATTATCCCTATCTATTTTAAATTTTATTAATGCAGCATATCCTGATATAATGCTTAAAATATTATTAAAATCATGCGCTATACCGCCAACCAGCCTGCCTATCGCTTCTAATTTTTGTGCCTGACGCAACTGCTCTTCCAATTTTTCCTTTTGTTTTTCAGCATCTATTTGTTGTGATAGATCCTCAACAATTGCCAGACCGCCAACAACCGTATCTTCCACAATAAGAGGTGAAGACAAAACACGCACGGGCGTTACTTTATTGGCAGTCACTGATTTATACCAGTCCCTGTATTCGGCTTGTTCACCCTGCAAACAGCGTTTGGTTGCTTTAACAATCTTTTCATCGGGCAGTTTTAGTGTATCAAGCCCTATCAAAGCCTCTCGTGTTGAACCTATAATTGTAATAAAATTATCATTACAAGCTGTTATAACACCATAGGCATCAAATGCATATATACCAACAGGTGCATTCTCAAAAATAAGTCTGAATAGCTCTTCACTCTTCTTTAATGATAACTCGGCCTGCCGCTTTGCTGTAACATCATTAACAATAGAAAAAAGATACTGTTTACCTTTAATTGTGATTGCACTGCTATATACATCAACATCTATGATGTTACCATCCTTCTTTCTATGCTTAAATGTAAAATACACGCGTTTACATGTCCTTGCTTCTTCCATACGTGCTTTTATCTCATCAGGTGGAAGGGTATTAATCTGATGTATATTCATTGATTGCAATTCATCCTTTGTCCATCCATAATACTGGACTGCAATATCATTGGCATCAACTATACGTCCGTCAGCAGGGTCTATAATCAACATCATTGCTTTGCTGTTTTTAAATATGGTTCTATATCGCTCCTCACTTTCTTCAAGTTCAATTGCTATCTGCCGGCGTTGAGTAATATCACTCAAAGAACCAAATAGAGCGCTAATTATGCCATCATCATAGCGAACAGCATGCAGGTGTATATCCACCCATTTAATTGCTTTCGATTTATCATAAATCCTGCATTCAGCAGAAGCAAAATTCTCAATTGTTAAAGTATCAAACAACGAATAATATTGTGAAATATCATCTTCATGGATTGACTCCTCAAACCAGTTGGCATGCATCATTTCATCAGGCGTATACCCTAATACTATCTCCACATTGGGGCTTGCCCAGCTAATGGTATTATCAATCGGATTCATAATGAATGCCACCGATGGGCTTACACTCAATACATCCTGCAGCAAATCAGCACCTGCCTGCAAATGTTGCAGGGCTAATGTCCGTTTTTCCACAGTAGTAAAAACCAGAGCTATTGCTATTAAACCTGATGACAGCACCAGGATGTAGGGTACTCCTATTGTGGTAATGACTGTCAATCCTTTTGGCCATGGTAACAGCAACTGACATGATAGTACCATAACATGCGTGACAACTGCAAATATGATAATCCCCAATAATGGTATTTCAGATGGTTCATTTTTATATATCCTGCGCATTGCTAAACCTGACAATGCCGAAACTATAATGCTGGCAACACCTGCATATACTCCTGCGCCGCCCAGATATATCCTGTAAAAAACAGCAACACCCGATGCAACAAACGAGGCAACACCACCGCCAAACAATCCGGCTAATGCAATAACAACCGAACGACCATCATAGATGATGTCCTCTTCAAAATGAAATGGTGTCATCATAGCTGCAATTGCTGAAAATCCAAACAACAATCCTGACAGTAT
>JAKPOE010000025.1 GCA_029548025.1 Spirochaetota bacterium | reverse complement strand
AAAATATACAGAATGAAAAATTATTATCTTGATTAATTATGACTGTCTGTACAATATTTGTCAAGGCAAAAGATATATTTTACGTAAATAATCACGTAAATAATAAAATTAGATGTCAACAACAGTTATTAACAGTATGCTGAACGCTATCCCATCCAATGCTGCCAATAAAACAGGTGGCATATATATTAATATTGTTAAAAATGAATTTATAATCCTTGATAACGAAATTAAGATTCCCAGAATTGCGGTAACAAGCCTGTCATATGATGACGCATTGACTTTTATGCCCTCCATCGTTTCCCTTATACCAGCATTTTTATATAACCATATACTGTTGCAACAACGCCACCCTGCAAACGAATTACATAGCCCCCATTTTGCTTCTTTGCTAAAAGGGGAGCTGTTACATTTTTATCATATTTTGCGCATAGACTTTAAGTTTGGGGGCGATAGTTCATCTATTATTCAACCTGGCAGCAATGATTATTATCCTTCATATACAACAAACAGACTTTATTATAAATCCCGACTGATACCAACACTGCAGCATTCATATGAGCCAATTATTCCTATTAAGCTTATACAGTCTATAACAACTGAATCAGACCAGTTTTTTCATACCTACGCACTATTTGATGATGTTGATACAACAAAAGTAACCCATGAATTGAATACTCTTTTACATGCATTCACGATACCAGAAAACCTGTATCCCTTCGTTGTTTTTGATTACTATACAGCATGCATCAATATTGTTTATCCTGATTCACATGAACTTACATGGGCTATGGCAGTATATGAACCGCTTTTTCTTATAATTGCATCACACTACATTGATCTTAATGCCATTATACCGTACCATGCAATAAAGAAAGCGTTCCCTGATTTCTTCAACATAGTAAACGATAAACTGATTCCCGAAGATAACCTGCTGAATATGATTCAAACTTATTTCAAACGATTTTCTTTTTCACGAGATGAACAATGTATGCTGAAAGGATGGTGGCAATTTGTTATTGCATCGCAGTAAATTACCCATTATCGCACTTGTGTTGAGCATAGCATGCACAAATCAACCACTTTCAATAATGAAGGCTAATATAGGGAGCAATGTTGCATTAAACGGAACTATCACCAACGCCTCTCTGCATTATACCTTTACACCTTGTACGTGGTGTTCAACCGCTAAAGACATCTGTAATTATATCTATTTTCAGGGCGATACACTATGCTTTGCCGTTGAGTGTACTACTAATATAAACGATGCGATTGTTACTGCATATTTTGAAAATCCTTCTACAAAAAAAACCTATAAAGCAGAACGCCTTGAAAAAATCAATACGACCATCTATGGATTTTCACTTATCGGCAGCCTGCTGGAACACATTTATGATGATACACGCATGAAAGTACCCTGCAACACATGGATAGTATTGCCTTTTGTTATACACATTACTATTGAATTACAAAATCAAAAGGCAACACATTCAATAGCAAATACTGCATATATTAGTTTTAGCAAATAAAATATATTTTTACTAAGTGTATTAATTCATGTTTGAAGTATTTTCTTTTATTTGTCGATGAGTTATGTAATATGATACTATTTGCATCAATTTAAATTTAATAAACCATGAAAAAAAAAGACCTGTCAATGTTTGTGCGATTCTGGGGGGTACGTGGTTCAGTTCCTACACCAGGACAAAATTTCATTAAATATGGCGGCAATACTGCCTGCGTTGAGCTGAGATGTGGGAATACTATCATGATATTTGACGCCGGTACCGGCATCAGAATGCTGGGAGAAAGCCTTGCTAAAGAATTTTTTGATAAACCCATCCAGGTTCATTTATTTATCAGTCATACACACTGGGATCACATACAGGGGTTTCCTTTTTTTGCACTGGCATATAACAAAAATGCAACAATCAATTTTTATGGTGGCCATAGTGTCTCAACACTTGAAAAGCTCATTTTAGGACAAATGGACAAAGAATATTTCCCTGTGTCATTATTTGAGTTATCATCAAAAATTAATTTTATAGAGCTTTCCCAAAATGCATTTACTATTAACGATATCGTTATATACTATACCCATCTTTTCCATCCGGGATTATCGTTAGGATTCAGGGTTGAGTATGATGACAGAGTGTTTGTATATGCCAGTGATAATGAAGTTTTAAACGATCCCGAATTGGGTGAATATAATTTAAAAAATATTGGCACACTGATTAAAAATGCTGATATACTTGTCGCTGATTGTCAATATACACCCAATGAATATAAAAGCAGGATAGGATGGGGCCATTCATCTATAGAAATAGTTGCACAGGTAGCATCACGGTTTGGTGTTAAACATCTGGTAACCTATCATCATGATCCATCTCATACTGATGATGATATTGCTAAAACTATCCGTAAAGTCCGCAAACTTTCACTTCCCATCAAGATTACAGCAGCACAAGAAGGAACAACACTGTATCTTTCAAAAAAGTATTGACCATACTTCCCTGCACATTATCATTATGCTGTTATGCACAGTTTACAATTGCACAATACCTATCTACTCATGCGCCATGCTCAAAGCAAGGCAAACCATATGCATATCATTGTCAGCAATTCTGAAGTTGGTGTTAATGATTATGGTTTAACACAGGAAGGGAAAAATGAAGTTATGAAAGCAATAGCGCATTGCAATGAACTGAAATCAGTTGAATACATCTATACATCAGATTTTTTACGTGCATATGAAACTTCCATGATTATTGCCGGGCATATGAATATCATCCATGTCAAATTTGATATACGTTTACGCGAACGTTATTTTGGCCAATTTGAGGGAACAGACAGTGAAAACTATCAACGAATATGGGATATGGATTGCTGCAATGTACATGATCCAGTATGTTATGACGTTGAACCTATACATACTGTAGCAAAAAGGATGATTTCTTTTTTGTTGGACTGCGAAACCAATCATATAAATGATACTATTTTAATTGTTTCGCATGGCGACCCGTTACAGATACTTTATACCGTATCTATAGGTTTACCTATTAATAAATTTAAAACAGCATCTCATTTCAATAATGCAGAATTAAGACTATTGCCTTCACGTTTCACCATTGATGAGGAGTTGATCACATGATGTTACCATGGTTGCCATTCATTTATCAATATACTATTTGCTCATTTTTTTTTATTGCTATAATTATACTATCCATTAAGAAAAAAGCCATCTCTATTCACCACCCAACTGACAGAAAAATTTTATTAGAAATCATTGCCGGTTATCTGATATTTATTTTTGCTCATGCTTCGATGATACTAATTGCAGGAGCTTAGTTATGATTAAAGGAACAACCATCGATTTTGCAATAATTGTAATATACTTTATTGTTATCCTTGGCTTTGGTTCATTTTTTGGTAAATATGTCAAAAGCACAAAGGATTTCTTTTTTGGCGGTCAGCGCTTTAGCTGGTGGTTAATTGGCTTTAGCTGTGTTGCAACCACTGTTGGTTCATACAGTTTTATTAAATATTCTGCTGTTGCATTTGAATATGGATTGTCATCAACCATGACATACCTCAATGACTGGTTTATACTGCCAATTTTTGTATTTATCTGGTTACCCATCATTTATTACGGACGTATTACATCCATTCCTGAATATTTTGAAAGACGTTTTGATTCAAAAACTCGTACAATTAGTTTAATAATTTTGTTAATCTACCTATTAGGCTATATTGGAATAAATTTATATACAATTGGTGTTGCCTTTAATGCTATGCTAGGCTGGGATGTGATGGTAACTGCCGTAGTTATTGCTTTTGTATGTGCTCTGTATATGCATGCGGGCGGGCAAACTTCAGTAATAATGACCGATTTAGCTCAAGCCTTAATGCTATTGACAGCAGGAATTTTAATATTTATTCTTGGTATAGATAAAATTGGCAGTTTGAAGACATTCTGGACATCACTTCCTTATGAATTTAAACTGCCCTTCTCACCTTTTAACAAACCTCCTGACTTCAACTTTGTTGGCATTTTCTGGCAGGACGCATTTGGCAGTTCAATGGCATTTTATTTTATAAATCAGGGAATTTTAATGCGGTTTTTAAGTGTACGCTCACCTCGTGACGGCAGGAAAGCCTTGTTTTTGGTTTGCCTTGTATTAATGCCATTAGCAGCGTTTGTTGTCGCAAATGCAGGATGGATAGGCAAATCAATGTCAATACATGGACTTCTACCTTCTGATACAAATCCTAATCATATCTTTGTTGAAGTAGTATATGCAATTACAAAACCCGGAACATTTGGTTTTATTATGGCAGCTTTAATTGCTGCGCTTATGTCTACCATTGACACATTAATCAACGGTGTTGCTGCAATTGGTGTTAATGACATTGTAAAAAATATTGCACCCGATAACACTGATGCTTACTATCTCAAATGGGCACGTTTAATATCGTTATTAGCTGCAATTATTGGTGTTGCTCTTGTTCCCTTATTTATGCAATTCAAATCAATCTATGTTGCTCATGGAACGTTTATTGCTGCTGTTACTCCACCCATGATAGTTACCATACTATTTGGTATTTTATGGAAAAGATACACCACACAAGCTGCCACATATACGTTAATTTTT
>JAKPOE010000230.1 GCA_029548025.1 Spirochaetota bacterium | reverse complement strand
CCTATATAGTAATAGGCTTCAATTGCTGTTTTAGTATCAGGATACCGTGCAATGATCTTTGTCAAAATGGTAACAGCCTGATTAATGGATTCTTTATCATTTCTCTCATAAATAAGCGTTGCTTCGGTAAGTAACTTTTTTGCCTCGCTCTGAGGTTGTATTACCAGGACATAATATATTATTAACAATATCCCAATAACAATCAATAATGCCCCTGCTAATGTCTTTGTTTTCATAGTTACCTCGTTACTCCATATCATAAATTTACTGCGACCGTGCTATTGCAAAATCTTGCCAGAACTTTGCATCTTTAGGAAAATATGTTGCTACATCTTTTTGCATTAAATAGTGTAACGCTTTTTTATACTGCTTTAATTCAATGTAACTTCTGCCAATATAGAGATTGGCTTTTGCAATCTCAATACTATTCTTGGATTGTTCACTGTATTTGCTTAACGTATCAATACAGGTTTCATATTTTCCTTTATAAAAGGTTATCGCAATTATTTTGTTAATATCTGCGGTAGCTGATAATTTTTGCTTTTCCAGTTGATAGGGTTTGGCTTCTTCCTTTTGAGATTCAGGCAATTCTGATTTGCCAGTCTTTTCTTTTTCAGGATCTTGTAAATCCAGTTGTGCTTTTGCCATTTTTGTAACCTTTACTGACTCTGCAGTGCAATTAACACCCTTTATAATTTTCAATTCATTATCATACGTTTCCGGAACCAGAGCATAATAATATGAACCAGCGGGGATGTTGCTATCAATATATTCATTATTTGTAATATTGATAACATCAACAAGATATGCATTGTTTAAATCCTGTACTGAGAAGGGAGCATTACGCAATCTGAAAAGTTTAAAATACCTGTTCCCTGATGAACCTGTATAAGCCCATGATATTTTTACCAATCCATTCTGTTCAATAGCTTCTAATAGTTTTAGGCTAATAGGATGACCAACCGTAATAGGAACAGTAGTATAATTCATATCAGGTTTTAAGGTAGTATCAATAGAACTATCTTCAAGTATTGCTAATACTGCAAAATAGTAAGTACCCGGAATTGGATGAGTATCTATATAGTGGGATCGTTTTGCATCAACAGTTGCAACCTTTGTTGCTAATGCCAAATCCTGAGCATCAGTGATAGGCTCAGTATGCCTATATATAACAAAATTTTTAACATCAATATCTGGTTTATTCCAGCTCACTTTAAGATAGTCATTATCAAGTGTAGCCTTGATACCCGTCACAAATACATCACGCCGTAAAATAACAGAAACAGGTGCAGAAGTATAGCTCTGATCAGGTATTAGTTGAATATCTTCATTGCCTTCCATATCTTTAACTGTAACTGCATAATAGTATTTCCCAGTTTGTGCGATAGTTCTGTCTATATAGCTTTCTACATCAGATTGAATCTCCCCTACCAATCGTGCATTTTTTATTTTTCCCGGACTATTTAAAGGTTCAGTTGCCCTATAAACATTATAGACAATATTTGGTTGTTGAATACCTTTCCATGTTAACAACACCTGAGTTTTATTAACAACACGTGCATAGAGCAAGGTAACATGATCATACAAACGCTTTGCTGGTAATTCAGGGATCTTCTTTTTAATTACTATTGGCGCACTGGTGTAATTTACATCAGGGTATAGTTCAATATCTTTTTCAACAATCTTATCCCTTGCTAAAACAACATAATAATATTGACCTGGCGGTAGATTTGAATCGATAGCAACGGGTTCTGCTCCTGCTAAAACTACTTTTACTGTTGTAGCCTGTAATGCCACCTCTGGTGTGGAAGGAACCCGGGTTGTCCTTCCAAGTAAAAAGTCACATTTTGAATTGGGATCAACAGAAAATACTATTCGTACCGCACCTTCAACACCATCTATTAATTCTGCTTTAATACTACGAGCTAGATAATCTGGTAATCCTGGTGAGGTTTTTATGTTGGTATTATTATCATCAATAAAAAATTGTGCGTAAACAATAAAACCTCCGGATAGCAGAATAAATGTAACAAAACAGAGAATAAATAGCTTATTTCTCATCATGAAGGCAATTTTCCTTATCTACTTGCTAAATTAATTTTAATTTACAGTAACTATCGCAGAGCAATAGCCCTATAAAAAACTCTCTTATTACACTATTTCGGAAATATTTATACAACACTTGATGTATTATTAAAAAATTAAAAATGCTAAATAAAAAAATTAGGGCTCCTAAGAAAAATACTTGACCTGTTAAGCTATATCTGTTAACAATAATAGCCATTTGAAAGTACTATTGGTTATGCAGTAATGGCAAAAATGTTTTATATAACTGGTGCCATTTTGTAACACGAGAATAAAATTAATCATGTATGTTTTCTGCTATATTTCACTACTGAAAATATTTACTATTTTTTTATAAATTTTATTGTAAAATAATAGCTATGGATAAACAAGAAAAAATACACAAAAAGAAAATTATTATTCTGGAAGCTCTTAAACGTTTGTTGCAAAATGATGTTTATTCGCGTATCACGGTGCAGGCTGTTGCTGATGAAGCAGGTTTTTCAAAGGGGGGATTGTTACATTACTTTCCTACTAAAGAAGAAATGTATATTGAATTTATGGAATACCTTTTTAATGAAATTAATAACGACCATAAGAATGTGCTGAAAGGTAATCTGCATTCAAAAGCTAAAGCAAGTATTTCCGCCATGTATGGTGTCGAACGTTTTTTTCTTGATCCGGCTACTGCAAAGATATTAATCAACCTGATGTTATATGCTTATGAAGATGAAAAAATAATGATACGTCTTAAAGAATTTATACGTCGTCACATGGAATTATATAAAACCATTATAAATGAAGCACGCGAAGATCAGCCACAACGCAGAAAAACTGACTTTGATGCTGAATTTCATGCTCGTATTGCACAGATCATCGTTATGTGTGCAGGGCTTTTTGAATCTATTGACCCGCTCCCCATTGATAACTTAAACTTTATGCGTTACATTATCTCTCTTTTCAGAGGATAGAGCATTGATATAGCATTATTGAACATTTAGATCGTCATAAACACGGGAAAATAGTGCCTCAATCTCTATGTCGATATCTCCATAAACGAATACCTGTATTGTTATTTACTCATGATGCTTTCTTTATGTAACGTAATAGTACCATGGTTCTATACCCTTTCATATTTTAACGGAAAGCCATGGCCATGCAACATTAATTACACTATGCTAAACTCCTGGCACAATCAAATAAACCTATAAACGTATAAATTGTATAGTATATTTTTCATGACATATAATGCTGAAAAGTCATTTATTATTTGACAGTTTTACTTATTATACTATAATATGACTAAAATATGACTAAGGCATTAACTCTTTATGAACAAAGAGGACTATATGATGAACATAATTACTCATGCTACAAATAATGGTACAAATAATAAAACCAGAGAAGAGCTATTTCATGAAATAATTTTTAATAATCATAAACGCCTTTTTAAAGCTTTTACCGGTATTACCGTATTGGCATTATTAGCCACGTTAATTATTTTTTTAACCGGTTCGGGTTCACACTATTTAACCTTGTTTGATATTATTATTACCGGAATCATTGTAGGTTTTATTTTACTATCAGGATTTTTATTACTTACAAAATACCGTAATGAATGGTTCTCTCCATATCTTGCAATTTTTATTGTGATGGTTACATTATTTATTTTTCAGTATATTATCTATGGTTCACGAGAGCTTTTTGCAGCTCATTACATCATATTAGCATTGTCAGTATTTTACTTTGATACAAAAGTAGCTGGTTTTGCTTTTGTATCGGTAGTGTTATCTCAGATTGTACTTTTTGTTTGCCGGCCTCAACTAATACCGGAAGGACCTATAGGCAGTATTATCGGTGTACGGTTTTTGATCTACATATGGGTGGGTATATCGGCTGTATTTGGAACAAAAGCTACACGAGCTCTTCTTGATTTAGCCCTTGATAAAGCTGATGAAGCTCAAAACAAACAAGAAAGGCTTGTAGTCGTTGCCCAAAATGTTGAATATTCGGTAAAGGTACTTAATGAAAAATCCCTTGAACAAACAAATGTTGTTAATACCATCAATGATTTAGCCAACAAACAGGCTGCATCCCTTGAAGAGATATCTGCGTCGGTTGAGGAGCTTACCAGTAATGCAGAAAATATCAGTGGTACTGCTCGCACATTATATCAGGAGATGCAAATCGCAAATGAATCAGTAAACGATGTAAAAAAGGTATTTGAAGAAATAACGAAAAGCGGGGCTACAGTGGCTCATGCTATTGAAACTATTACTGTATTATCAAGCGATGCAATCCAGAAAATGGATTTAACACTGAATCAGTTTCATGATCTCATTACGTTTAGCAATACCATGTCATCATTTGTAGAAGTAATCAACCGGATAGCGGAGCAGGTTAATCTTTTGTCGCTCAATGCATCCATTGAAGCTGCGCGTGCAGGCGAGGCTGGGAGGGGATTTGCAGTAGTAGCAGATGAAATATCCAAATTAGCTGATGCAACAGCACAGAATGCTTCGCAGATAGAAAAAATTATCTCACAAACTCAGAATTTAATAGGTTCAAGTAATAACAGTATTACCGATACATCACAATTTTTATCAAAACTAAACGGAGAAATACGTACTATAACACACGAAATAGCACATACCAATACTCTTATTCAGGATGTGAATGTTTCAATAAAAACTATCGCAAACCTTAATAATCAAATATACAACGCAATTGAAAAAATTGAAACATCAACAAATGAACAACGGGTTGCCAACGAAGAAGCATCAAAAACAATTGTGTATATTTCTGACGCAGCACAAAACCTCACCGATATCATTACCACTCTATCACAGATATCCAGATCAATAGAGGATATTGCAGGAAGTCTTAATACATTAACGCAAGCAATGATACAATCATAAGGGGCTATTGTACACCCTTTGCAATGAAATAATCTTTATACTTTTTGTCAGTACCCATGATATGATTGATAAGCCAGTCTTTTAAAAAATACATCAACTCTAATGAAAATGCAGTTTTGCCAGCTCTATAGCGTTCCTGGAATTCTATGACCTGCGTGGTGAGCGCATCATGTTCTTTTTTATGTTTCTGATAATCGGGATAATCATAAAGAACCATATAATCTTCTTCATGCTTAAAATGTATTGTTGTATAGTTAACCAGACTTTTAAGAATATCTTCCATTGTTTTTTTTGCGCTTCCTGCTGTTAAAGCTTGATTTAATGTATTGATTAATACTACCAGTTGTTTATGCTCATTATCAAATGTTGTTACGCCAACACTCAGCGCATTAGTCCACTCAATAAATTCCATAACCACCCCTTATTTATTACAACCTTTATCTTTCATATAATCACTGAACGATACCTTTTTTTTATAGCATTCACCTTTCATATAATCAAGTAACGATAAAAAAACATCTGATTTAATATATCCCGGAATACGGGTAACAAGCTGCCCTTCTTTATCCATGAACACAAGCGTAGGCAATCCCTCAACACCGCAATATGCAGCAAATTCCTGTGCTGTAAATTTATTATTATTATATACTATTGTTTCATTTTTCTCTACATCTACCCGTATGGCAATATAGTCCTTACTCATTTTTTTTGTAACCATTGGATTCCCAAAGGTTTCTTTGTCCATCGTTTTACACCATATACACCAATCTGCATAAAAATCAATAACGGCAGGCTTTTTGCTATTTTTTATTGCAGAGTAGCCTGCGTTAAAATCATACCACTTAACCTGGCTAAAAATACTAAAAACAAACACATTTACAATAACTATCGCCAAAAGAATTATTATATATTTCTTTTTCATATTGTATATTACTCCTTCCTATTCTTAATTTTGAGAAACGTAAATCATAAATTGCTTTATAAAAGTTTTAACGATAGTTTGTTGTTGCATTTCCCCTATACTATTAAAACTTCTATTGTTCAAAGTTGATAATGTACAATAGTTTATGATAAGCTATAATCTTTCCCTTACATTAGTAAAAATACTACATAGCAAAAAGTAATCTAAAAAAACATTATGTTGCATCCATGGCGGATAGTAGAGTACTTATGGCACTGCTTTAATAGTTATAATAGTTTTTTTGATAAAAAAGTTATCGATTGTACACCCATCATTATCAACAAGGCGTAGCAATACCAAAAACCTGCAATATAAGCAATTCTTTAGTGCGGTATGAAAAGTGAAGAGTTTTTGCGGTTTCATGTTACTGTTAATAAAAGCATGATGTTTTATTTGGATATTTTTACAGTAAGTAGTATGATTTAATTAAGTAGTTAATTAATACAGCGACAGATTGAGCACAGTATATAAATTAAACAAAAGGGGTTGGGGTGTTTATAAAACGTATACTATCGGCATGCCTCATTGTATCAATTTTTATTTTATTTCTAACACTTACTGGTTGTGACAATGATATTTTTAAATATAGCATCCATGAAATTGATAGTAAATATAGTGGAAGTAACTTTAATGCTATCAATGCTCAATTAATTGAGTCGCTATACAACAATCCCTTTGAAGATTTTACCTTTGCTGTTGTTACCGACTCTCATAGCGACTATGATAAGCTTGATAGTGCAGTAAGGCTTATCAATGCAAATCCTAGCATAAAATTTGTAATTCATCTTGGTGATTTTACCGAAACGGGATTGCTATTGCAATATGAGATGACTGTTCATATTTTAAACAAGCTGATTGTACCATTTGTAGTAGCTATAGGCAATCATGATCTTCTTGGCAATGGATTCAGTATTTTTAAGGATATTTTTGGTCCTACAAATTTTTCATTTACCTGCAATGATGTTTTTTTTATCGTTGGTAATAATAATAACTGGGAATCAAGCATAGGCGACATATTACAACAATTTAACGATCTCCTTGTTAATAACCAGGGTGCACAATATCGAATTATCGCTACTCATATTCCTTTTATTGATGATGCACGTTATTTTCAGGAATTTTTAGATAACTATCAATATCTTTGTGAAGAATACAATGTTGCGCTTTCCCTCCATGGACACAAGCATAGATACTACTATATGCCGGATTTTACCAGCAAAACTGCTATGCTCATTGCAAATGCAATAGTCCATGATAAATTTTATCTCGTCCATGTAAGGGCAACCGGTATAGACCATGAAATTGTTGGATTTTAACGAAACATCATGAAGAAGATATATATAACCATTATTTTTTTATTTCTTGTATTAAATCCTTTGTATTCACAACTACAGTATAAACACGATCAATCATTTATCCCTGATTTTGTAGTTTCACAATTTGCTGGATATATAGGGTTTGTTTCTTCCGGAGTGGGATACAATTTCTACGATGAAAGTCTTAAGCTGGAATTATTATATGGCTATGTCCCCAAATCTGCAGGCGGAATTAGTATCCATATGTTTACATGCAGAGGTTCTTATTCATTATCACACCATAGAACTTTTAGTGGATTTTTGTTTTCCCCTCTTAACTTTTCATTTTTTGTTAATTATGCCCGCGGTAACCAATACGTTTTACGATGGTCACCAAATTACCCAAAAAGGTATTACAGGCCAACTTCTATTTACACGGGAGAATCTATTGGCATGAGTATAAAAAAGAGCTGTGAAAATTCCATCATCAAAGGCTATGAATTCTATGGCGATGTTGTGACGATGAGTGAATACCTTTATGAATACTGTAAAAATGAAACAGTAACATTAAAAGATATTATAAGTCTTGCTTTTGGTGTTAGATTTTATTTTTTATAAACCTTTACAACAACAAAAGTACGTATTCGTTGTCATTCTTAGGAACACAGCATTTTTGCCATACTGACTAAACGTTGGCAGCCGAAGAATTTATCATTGATCAAAATAGCAAAATTCTTTGCTTCACCATTGTACCGCATTTTCACTATCGCTTGATACTTGCACAGCAGCATTATGGTTTATCCACTGAAAAAATGTAGCAATTTTTTTGGAAACAATAAAAAAAATGATACGCTTCTATTAATAAAGTGTATTTGCAACAATAGCTATGAATGAAAAAATATTAGCATCCCCCTGCGGTATCTTCTGCGCTGCCTGTCCCAGGTTTTATAAATTTGGAATCTGCAAGGGTTGTAGAACCGACAGCCTTCATGATAACTGCGAAATTTATGACTGCTGTATCCGCATAGGTGGCATGGATTTTTGCTTTGAGTGTGATTGTTTCCCCTGCGAACGCCTTAAACAGTTCAGCAATTATCACCATGGTGAAAATTTTGCCCATTACCGCCATATCATCATTGATAATCTACGACAGATTAAAGAAATGGGCGTTGAAAAGTGGTATGTTATCATGAATCAGAAATTTATGAATGGCGAATACGGCATACAACAAAGAAATCCAGACGGTTCTTTTGACATTTCTCCCTGTTTATGTTGTAAATCAACAAATCATAAAAAACCTTGACAAAAACCACTTATGATAGTATCTTTTAAAAAGATGATGTGAGGGAGTATATGACTATTGATGAAGCTATAGAGCAAAATAAAAAAATTATCATTAAGGCCTATTCGGTAAGCGAATCAATAGAATATTTTTTAAAAGTTGCTTTAACAAAAATTTTGCATAACTATAACTGTGATATGCTGTTGATACCGCTCTATACCAGCGTAAAAGAACTGGTAGTCAATGCTGTTAAAGCTAATCATAAATTTATATATTTTGAAGGACGAAAATCATACAATTCCGTTTTTTTTGATAGTGAGAAAGCACTGCAACTTTTTAAATTAGAGATGACCCGCGGTGATGCTCGCTATTTTGATCTATTAGCTCGTAAGCAAGATCTTTATGCCATGACAACCATGTCTGTTATCGACAGAATACTCTATATTGATGTTGAAAATCCAACCCCCATGAGCGATATAGAAAAGGAGGCAGTTGTAAAAAAGTTAACAATTGCACAAGATTGCCAGGACATCACTGATTATTTTATTCAAGCACAGGAAGATGACTATAAAGAAGGTGCGGGGTTGGGACTGGTTCTTATCACCATGATGTTTAAAGGCATGGGCTTATCACAAAAACATTTTTTTATTGACTCAGATTTTGAAAAAACAATAGCATCCATGCATGTACCGTTAACTGCAACCACAATACAGGAATATAAAAAGCGCCTTGAAGAAACAACACCTAAGAGTGCCTGATACCATGAAAACTTTGGCCTTTTCATCATGCCCCAACGACACCTTTATTTTTCATGCCCTTGTACACTCACTCATCAACATCAATGGATTATCGTTTTCAACCCATATTGACGATGTTGAATCATTAAATCATGCCGCCCTGAACCAGGAATACGATATTACAAAACTATCGTTTCATGGATTTTTACATGTACAGGATAATTATGAACTTCTGGATGCTGGTGCCGCTTTAGGATTTGGCTGCGGACCGCTTGTGATAACACGGAAAGGATTAAACAATATTCAGCATGCTGTAATAGCCACACCGGGTATATACACAACAGCACATCTTTTATTCAGACTGCGCTTTGGTAACAGTAATGAATTTGTCCATGTCAGATTTGATGAAATTTTACCCGGCATTCAGCAAGGTATTTTTGATGCAGGGGTTATAATCCACGAAGGGCGCTTTGTATATCAAAACTATAATTGTGATATGCTTATTGACTTAGGAAAATGGTGGGAAGATGTAACCGGGCTGCCCATTCCATTGGGATGTATTGCACTACATAAAAAACATAGTGCACAAAA
The DNA here is from genome assembly GCA_029548025.1 of Spirochaetota bacterium. The sequence continues at coordinate 1,719 of JAKPOE010000230.1, read as the reverse complement.
AAGCCTTATAGAAAAAATGATACGTAATTCAATTGATTATGCACGCAGGCATCCACATGACTCAAAAGAATATATCCGTATGCTTGCGCAGGAACTTGATGAAACAGTAATACAGCAGCACATTGATCTTTATGTTAATGATTTTAGCGTATCATTAGGACATACGGGTAATAAAGCTTTGGCTACACTCAGGGAAATGGCACAATGTCAAAACCTGCTATAGCGATACAATGTGCAACACACACAGAAGCAAAACCATTTATTAATTATTTTCATTGCACTTTATTGCAACAAAAACCATTTAAAATATTTTTGGGCGATAGCTCCCTGTATATACTCATTGGCGGAATTGGCATTACAAAAGCAGCAATAGCCGCAACATACATCTGCCTTGTATATGATGTTCAGTATATTATTAACATAGGCGCAGCAGGAGCACTTGCCTTGCAACTTTTGCCGGGAGATATATGTTGTGTCAAATCTGTTATTGATAATTCACGATATAATCTCACCACATTAGAACCTTTTACGTATACCCTCGTACCCATTGATGAGTTACAAACCTATCGATGCCTCAGCGTTACAAAACCTTTGAGAACACAGGATGAGCGTTTATCATACAGCACCATTGCAGACATTGTTGATATGGAGCTGGCCGGAATTGCATATGCATCATATAAATTTAAAAAACAATGCTATTCTATAAAATATATAAGCGATACAGGGCAACACACAACACACAAAACAATAATGAATAACATTATCAATTTTTCAGAAAAAACCGTTGATACAATTCTGGAGATACTGTTTTCTCATTCATTAATCAAATAAATCACAATTATCATGATAATAACTCATTTGCCATTTTTTCAACTTTCTTTGCATTATTTACCAGCATATCTGCTAAACTTACTGTATTTTGAATTGATTCATTTATGTATTTACTAATAAAGATTTTACTCATAACAAAATATTTGAAATTGTCGTTGAAAATATATAGACTGTTTCTATAGTATATCAATTGTAGCAATTATACTTCATCGGAGTAGCGATGCAGACAAAAACTAAAAAGACGCCTTTGCACAATACTTTTTGCTCGTATTGTGAATATACAGGGATCGTCCGTAATCCAAACTTTGAACAGATAGGTGAAGAGCCGCTGGTCCCCTGCCCGCGGTGTGTGTTGACAAAATGCCAATGCAATGGATTACCCCCCTATTTTATTGAAAAAGACGGCATGATATCCGATTGCGATTGCCGTGCAATACGTATGAAGATCAATCGCATTAAAACAATCTATGCAAAGTCAGGTATCGATAAAAAGTACCAATGGCGCTTTTTCAACTCATTTGAAGCAAACTCTAAATTAGCAGCAAATGCAAAAAATATAGCATATGATTTAGTTTCAAAATTTCCTGATGTACGGAAGGGATTATTTTTATGGGGTAATCCCGGCACCGGAAAAACCCTTCTTTCGTCCATTATCCTTACAGAGCTTATCATTCGCCATGCAATTGAAGGTAGATTTATAAAAATATCCAGGACATTTTTCAATAAAATCCGGGCAACATTTTCAGAGGGCTCTGCCACCTATGGGACAGCCCAGGAAATCGAATATGAACTTCAAAATGCTGATATACTTGTGGTTGATGATTTTGGTGTTCAGCGTGATTCGGCATGGGAGCAGGAAACATTGTATAATCTGGTTGATGCCCGCTA
>JAKPOE010000220.1 GCA_029548025.1 Spirochaetota bacterium | reverse complement strand
TTGCCATTTCTTCTTCGGTTAATGCTTCACCTTCAAGATACTTTTCAATAAGTGCATCATCACCTTCTGCTGATAGTTCCATTACATTGGTTCGTGCATCATCTACTGCTTTTTTTAAATCTGCCGGCACATCAGATACCTGAAATTTACCATCAGGTTTAGGCACAAAAGCTTTCATTTCAATTAAATCAACAACACCACTGTGTTTATCTGCTTCACCAAGAGGAATACAAAGCGGTGCAAACTTAGCATTAAAATGCGATTTAAGATTTTCAAGTATTGTATTGAAGTTTGCACGTTCTTTGTCCATTTTATTAATAAATATAATTCGAGGAATTTTTTTTGATTCAAGGTAACGCCATACTTTTTCTGTTTCTATCTGTACACCATCAACGGCATCAACCACAACAATAGCTGCTTCGGCTACCTGCAATGCTGCACGTGCTTCGCCAACAAAATCTGACATTCCGGGCGTATCAATAATATTTATCTTTGTATCATCTAACTCTACAAAACCCAATGCACTGCGTATTGACATTTTACGAGATTTTTCTTCATCATCATAATCCGATGTAAGTGTACCATCGTCGGGTTTACCAATTTTATCAATTTGTCCGCCAACAAACAACATTGCATCAAATAATGTAGATTTTCCAGTACTTCCATGACCTACTATGGCAACAGTACGTACATTCTCGGTAGCATATTCTTTTAGCATCATATCCTCCAGCTTACTATACACTAAAATAAAATAAAATATTTCTTTTCAAGGACTAAACGATAAAAGCTTTGCCGAAAAGTAAAACGGCATATGTTTTTTGTAAAGTATTTTATTTCATAAAATTGTGAAAGTGGCAATTAACTATTATTTTTTTATCTTTTTATTCTATTGTAGTAGAGTCGCCAACCTGCTTTGTTACAAAAGAAATATCTTGAAATTTAAAAAAAGTTTTTATTTTGATATTTCGAAAATGATATATCAATATTTTACTTGCAATAACTTATTTCATATAACCTATAATGATAGTTTACACAATAGCCACATTGCAATGACAAGGAGGAGATGAAAATTGGGAGGTTTCTGAACGAGTAAGGTTTTTATTTTAAGCGAGAGTACTTCTTCAACTGCTCTTTCAGATGAAGCAATGCGTTCTCTATAAATTGAAAGATTTTAGTTACATGAATACAGTGCACTATCTCAATAATAGTATGAAGTTAGCTTTGATACATCGTAAAACAATCAACACTATGACTGCGGTAGTTTCTGTCATGGGGGGCAAACTGCAAGCTTATAAAATGATAGTTATTTTTTTTATAAGCATCCATCTCATTTTACAGTTACTATCGCCCCTGCATGCCCAGCAGGTATACAGTGCTTCTACATTGCATAATGCTGCATCCCGCAGCCAGACAATACAGCACATCTTCTATCAACGCTGGGACAATATGCAAAATAATTTTTGCTACTTTGATGCGTATGTCAATGTTAACTGGGTTTTTGATTTTGATGTTAACGCATATAATCGCGGCACCGGTGAAACCGAAGCGGTCCCCATGAAACTTGTCCGAACCTTTTCCAGCATGTTGCTGGCATTACCAGTGTATACACCCCGCGATGTTACAACCAACGATTACCAGCAATCACCACAAACTGATATAACCAATGCAACTGGAGCTTTACCCATTAAAAAATCCTGGAAAAAAAATTCAGTTTTACTGGGACTTTCTGTATGTGGCTATCACTATGGATTAACACGAACCGTTGAAATTAGTCGTGGAAGTGCAGGCAGCGAAAAAGCTTCTGATTATGTCTTTTCACAATTCTTTGACGACATCGCTGCCCTGACGCTTATCATTGTTCCTCATATCACCATCCACTGCGGGGTTATCTTCAATCAGCAAATTGAACCCAATGATGATGGCACGCTGGATTACAACTTTGATCCATCAAAGACTGCAAAACGCCTTCTTACCAGTTTATCCCTTTTTAATGCAATAACATGGGAATCAACAGCAGCCAGCAATCAATTAGAAGCAACCGATATCAGTGTAAACATTACTCAATTTATTTCCATTGTAAAAACAACACCACAGTACATGCCTGCTATCATCATAGGGTATAAACAATTTAAAAAGTATAATGACGAGGACTACGATCCGGTCTGGGTAAAAAATGAAAAATTGTTGGGCGATAGTTCCCGTGACAGTGCAACGCTGTATTCATACTATGCCACTGTCAGGAAAAATATTGACAACTTTTATATGGCAGCAAGCATTCAGCTACAGCATGTTGACCAGACCCTCATTGATAAGCGAACTAATAAAACTATAGACATACCAGTACTACAAATGTGGTCCATGAAAGCAGGCTATGATTTTTTACATAAACCCGGATGGGATTTCTTTGTATGGCTGGGTGTAACGCACTGGTATGATCCTGCTATTAGCTTCCACAGCAACCATAATAACAACAACGTGACAGGCTGGTTTGCCATGATGGATATTGCGTCACCGCTTTTTACATTCACTCTTAAAGGTAGCTATAACGACAGCTACGAACTTGAAAAACTGGTAGAGTCAGTTGATAAATATATCATTGAGGGGAGCGCTTCATTCAGGTTATAATATGCAATCCATACTATCAAAAATAATAGTAGTATTGTTTTTAGTAAGCTGCATTGGTTGCTCGTATATAGCAGATTCAATAGAAGCTGAGCTAACAAACCGCGCAAATTTTTCCATCGATGCCTATTATGACAGCGGTTCAGTCATGGTATCATGGGATACTCATCCTGATTACGATTCATTTGCAGGCTATGAGATATATATGACCAGAGATGCAAATGATGAGTTTTCTGAAATGATTGTAGTTGGTGCTTACTATGATATTGGCAATTCATCATATTTTCAACAGGATGCAACACTTGGTAATCCATCAACTTCACATTTTATACACTCCAATCTCCCATCACCTGGCATTTACTTTTACCGTGTTGGCGTAATTGAATGGGATGAGCGTGACTACAACAACGACGGTGAAGATGAAAAAAAACCTGATTTTCCTGATGAATCATTGTATAAATCATATACACACATTGAAAAAATAAGCGGCAGTGCAATGGTTGAAATATTTTAATCATAGCCATGGATAATATCTTCAATAATAGATGTTGTTGACCTCACCCCCGACCCTCTCCTTCTCAAGGCGAGGGGGCATTGTTTCCTTTTGTATAATTTCCATTAACAATGGGCAGCAATATGCCAGGCATCGAGTACTCGTGCAATAGTTTTTGCTTTGGTATATGATTTTGTTTTTTATATTGTGAAATCAATTAACCCATGCCATGATCATTTTTTGGTTGAAAATATTACACAATATTCTATTTTTGCACTATAGTATTGTTTTTCTGATAAAAAGATGTATTGTTTGATGTTCATTATTTGGCAGGGATAGAATCCTTTGAAAACCATCTTCGAATATTATTTACAATGTCACCTATAGTTACGAAAGGGGTAAACCATGCACTACTGTATTATTGGCAATGGCGTTGCAGGTACTGAAGCTGCATTTGCAATACGTTCACAGGACAGTTCATCAGAAATAACTGTTGTCACACAATCAGCTCATTATATGTACTATCGCCCGCGCCTCATTGAATATCTGTCCGGAACTATTAACCTTGAAAATCTTTACATTTATAAGCCTGCGGTATATGATGAAAAACACATAGAGTTGCTATTTACCACTAACGTTTTAGCCATCGATAAAAACAAAAAAACTATTCAATTGCACAACGGCGCTGACATGCACTATGATAAGCTGTGTATTGCAACCGGCGCTTACCCTGCTATACCTGATATTACCGGAAACAACCTTAACGGTGTGTTTACCCTCCGTGAGATTGAAGATGCTGATGCTATACTATCACATATTGATAATGCCGCAAATAAAGATGTTGTTGTAGTTGGCGGCGGACTTTTAGGATTGGAAACAGCACATAGCCTGTGCAAACGCAACTGTAATGTCACCGTCATTGAATTTTATGACAGATTGCTTCCCAAACA
>JAKPOE010000218.1 GCA_029548025.1 Spirochaetota bacterium | reverse complement strand
GAAAAATCAGCATTGGTGGATACTAATGTTATTACTCCATTATGGTTGGAAATATAAAATTGATATTCTGCAAAACAGGGTTTTGGTACTATGACTTCTTCACCAGGATTTAGTATGGTTTTCAAAGCTACATTGAGCCCTCCTGCTGCGCCGCATGTCATAATAACATGTTTCCCTTGAATATCAACATGATGATCTTTTGCCACCTTTTTAGCAATGGCATCTCGTGTTGTTGTAAATCCTGCATTTGGCATGTACCCATGTGCTTTAGGATCGGGTTTTGATGCTAATGCTTTTAACGTTGTATAAAATGATTCAGGTTGTGGAACATCAGGATCGCCTAAACTGAAATCATAAACATTCTCTTCACCAAACTGCGCTTTAAGTTTTGCTCCTTCCTCAAACATCTTGCGTATCCATGAAGAGTGAATCATCGCTTCAGAAATATGTGTAGCAACTGACATGGCAACCTCCCGTTAAAATAGCAGGATAGTTATTGGGGAACTATCGTGCAATAATAATAAATTCTTCTTTTTTATTATCATACTATTTTCAAAAGATTTTTATCAAGTCTTTTTCATATAATATTTACCATTTTTATACCATCCCATAGTAAAAGCAACCTCTTAACATTGTTTACTTTTCATTTTTTATAGACTTCTTTGTGCGATACTTAGTGATAATTATCACTCCCTAATAGAGATAAATGTTTCATTCGATAATAATCCTGTTTAACCATATCACTTCCGTTGTTGTTGAGTTGCTCAGGTAGATGATAAAGGAGCAAACGAGGCAAGGATTATAAGAAGACAACAAACCATAACGATTCTCCTATAGTTTAATAGGGATATGTATTTGTGTTTGTTAAAAATGGGGCTGTAAAAAATTAACTTTTAGACAGCCCCTTACATGATACAATGGAATATATAGCAACTTTTCAAGCTTTGAGAAGTGATTCCATAGTATCAAGTAATTCATATAGTTCTTGCGGCAGGTGATTGCCAAACTTAGGGTAATGATTATTCCTTACATCATCTACCTCACGCAGCCACCCTTCTCTGTCAACTTTTAACAATATTTCCATATCCTGATTTGATACAGAAGCCGGCTTATCAATGGCATCAGGAGCGGGCATATAGCCAACAGGAGTATCAACTGCTTTACCACTACCATCACATCGTTCAAATATCCATTTTAGCACTCTGCTATTTTCACCATATCCGGGCCATAGCCATTTGCCATCATCGGTTTTTCTGAACCAGTTAACAAAAAATATCTTTGGCAACTTTTCAGATGTTGTTTTCTTTTCTATGTTTATCCAGTGTTTAAAGTAATCTCCCATATGGTATCCACAAAACGGAAGCATTGCAAATGGGTCCCTGCGCACCTGTCCAATGGTAAGATCCAATGCCGCTGCAGTTACTTCAGAACCAACTATCGAACCTAAAAACACACCGTGCAGCCAATTTTTAGATTCCACCACCAATGGTATTGTTTGTGCGCGTCTACCGCCGAATAATATTGCACTGATTGGTACCCCGTCTGGATCTTCCCATTCTTTTGCGATGGATGGGCATTGGTTTGCTGGGGTGGTAAATCGTGAATTAGGATGAGCAGCAGGTTTTTGATCTTTATTGTTTTTATCATATATCCATTCATTCCCAAGCCAGTCAATTAGTTTGCCC
>JAKPOE010000195.1 GCA_029548025.1 Spirochaetota bacterium | reverse complement strand
GAGCAAACGAAAATTGAAACGTTTTTACGGCCGGTTTTAAAAGCTGTATGCGACAAAACCAGACAGAATACTCACCTTGCAATATTACATGGACAGGAGGTGGTATTCATTGCTGTTGAACAGCCGCGCAATGGGATAAGCATGCACATATCCGTTGGCACCCGCGAACCTGTGCATGCCACTGCTTTAGGAAAGGTGCTGATTGCTTTTGCACAAAAAAATGAGCAGGAATTACTATTACAGGGTATATCGTTTACACACTATACTCCCCATACAATAGTTGATGGCAATGAATACCGTAACCATCTAATATCAATTGTTCAAAACAGGTATGCGGTTGATGATGAAGAATACCGATTGGGTGTTGTGTGTATTGCAGCACCGGTATTCAACCACCGTGGCGAGGTTGAATACTCAATAGGGATATCCGGTCCTAAAGATCAGATAACCCCGCATATTGCTGATTACATCACTGTTGTTCAGGATGCCGGAGCGGAATGCTCACGATTACTGGGTATGTCTTCCCGGTAACTATCACTCATATTCAAAATACCAGTATGCACCTTCTTTTACAAAGATTAATGTCATACCATTGTAAACGGTAACCGTTGCCTGTGCATTGTTTATTGTTATATCAACAACAGGTTGCTGCAATGCCTGAAGAATGACATCGTCACCTTCTATTGATGAAATTGTTCTTTGCAGGCTCAGATATTGCGGTATGGTTAGATTTTTTAAACTGGCGGCACTTATCCGGTAGTGTTTTGCAAAGGAAGACAGTTGCGATTGATTCATTGCACCTATGAGCTGTATTGCGTATTGTATTCGTTTTTTACTATTTGTAGAAAGCAGTTGCGCAACCTTTGCCATGTCGCCACCAATATATGAATCTGATAATTGTTGCAATGCCTGCTGAGGTGTAAGTGGTTTTGATGTACCGCAGGCAACAATGAAAGGAATGAGCAGTAAATTTATCAATATACGCATGTAAATGAATCTCCTATCTTTTCTACTATCATATTATCAATAAGACGTGTTGTTCCAAAGAATGCTGCTACAGCAATCACCGATTTATCTTTTAAAGAGTCAACAGGTTGCAATGTTTCATAATCAACTATCGAAATATAATCAATCTTTTTTGGTTTACCTGCTGCAATAATGTCGGTCATAGCTGGTATGATTGTGTTAGCCTGTATAATACCGTGCTGAATGAGCTCTTCAGCTTTTTTCAATGATTGGTACATACAGGTTGCATTGGTTCTGTCATCCCCTTTTAAATGAACATTCCGCGAGCTCATTGCAAGCCCATCGCTTTCGCGGATAATGGGTGCAACAATAATGGCAAGTGGAAAATTTAAGTCCTTTACCATTTTCTGAATAATGACGGCTTGCTGAATGTCCTTTTGACCAAACACCGAAACATCCGGTTGTACTATGTTGAAAAGTTTTGCAACAACGGTTAAAACACCTCTGAAATGGCCGGGGCGGGCCGACCCACACAAAAAGCTGGTCATCATTTCAATATCTATATAGGTAAGCCTATTTTGATACATCTCGCTATCATCAGGAAGAAATATCAAATCAACACCAGCCTCTTTTGCCAGTGCAAAGTCCCGGTCATAGTTACGCGGATAGGTATCATAGTCCCTGGGGTCGTTGAATTGCATTTTGTTAACAAAGATACTCATAACCTGAAAATCCGTGTGCTGTTTGCAAATGTGTATAAGGCTCAGATGCCCCTGGTGTAAATAGCCCATGGTTGCAACAAACCCAATCCTTTTATTGTTGGTGCGCTCCTTTTTTATTGCATCGTGCATTGCATCAATGGTATGGATAATTTCCATGGTTGTTTTACCTCAACAATTAAATGTACGCTTTTGCTTTTTTGCAGCAATGAGCATCATGTCACCCAGATACAATTTTTTTGCCAATCCATCGGCAACGGTTCTAAGCGTGCTGCCTGCTTTACCAATACCGCTACCATAGGTAGCAAACCGTGTAATGGTAAAGCCCTTTAATTGCAACAATTTTGCAAGCGTTGCATACGAAAAAAAGTAAAGGTGATGAGGGAAATTATAGTATCGCCACTGCTTACCAAACAAAATGCGGGGCGACCATATACTGCTGCGGCAGGTTGAGATATACAACAAGCCATCATCATGCAGCAATGAAAAAATTTTTTCAAGGAATCTATCAGGGTAATGGAGATGCTCAATGGTTGCCCATAAGGTAATCAGGTGGTAGGTGTTGGTAAAATTGAATGTTAAAAAGTTGCCACAATAAGCATCAACATGGAGCTGAGTTGTTGCGTAATTGATGCAGTCAGGTGCAATATCAATGCCACTGGATTTCCAGCCGCGTTTTGCCATATAATCAACAAAATAGCCTGCAGCACACCCTATATCAAGAGCATGCCGTGTGTCAGGCAATGTTGATTCAAATTCATAGAAGTTTAAGTCGGACAGGTTTAATTTAAGCAGTCGCAAAACCTCGGTTTGCATGGCGTTTGAGAAATAGTTGCTGTAGCCGCGGTCAGTACGTTTATCAAAATACCCTTTGTAATACTGCGGCATATCGTTGTAAAAAGGGCGGGGATTTACAAATTCAAGGCCGCAATGTTTACAGCGCACCAGTGTAAATACCTCATCGTCTCCCCATGGTTTTGAAAAACGCACAACGGTATCAAAGCTTTTGCAAATGATACAGGGAACATGTTCATAGTTCATAGATTAAGCGTCACAAAAATATAAAAGGTATTGCAACAACTTTTTTTGTGCGATAGTTACTGTAAATGTAATTTTATTGAAAAATAAAAAAAACTTTGATTTTTAAACTATATTCTGTTATTCTTGTCATAAGTATCAGCATTAAGTAGATACTCAATGCTGTATATATTTTTTGACATCAGCACCCTATATAAACACTATACATGACATGAAGATATCAAACAAAATCATCATTATTACTCAAAACAGCAATCTTTTCAATACAGTAAAAGATTTTTGCTTCAAGAATCATTTTGACATTGAAACTGCTGTAGAGCTACATTCCCTTGATTTTATTATTAATGAAATGGAAAAAACAAAATCAACAGCATTTTTAAGAGCGGCTCTTCATGCATTCATCCGAAAAGAAGGCATCCCGTTTTTTATTGTGACTGATTATCCAGTAGTAGCAACTTCACAACATGATGTTAATATTCAGAAGATTTTTAAAACAATGCTCATATCCTTTATGATTATTGCGCAGGGCAGCGGACTGACAAATATAAAAGGTAATTTTTTTATCAATGTTACCGGTGGTGATATAAAAGCATTAAAAGATACTATTATTC
>JAKPOE010000193.1 GCA_029548025.1 Spirochaetota bacterium | reverse complement strand
AAGGTGCGCTGAATGCCTGCCGGCACCTCCAGTGTTATCCTGCCCGTTCCCAGTGGTATTTCTTCAGTTATTGTCCCCATATCAGATGCTGTTATCGTAACACTTATTGAAGTAATATCGTCTAAGACCGAAGGTACTGGATCAGCTTTTACTGCCTGCGAAAAGGTAATCCATGCAATGAGCTTATCCAGCATGGAAAGCTGTGCCTGCTGGCGTATGCCGGTATCGATGGTGACGGTGGCTGTATCACCCGAGCTGCATGATAGCATCCCTGCAAGTATTAATGTAATGACTATGAGCATGGTATGTCGTTTCATTGGTTTTTCCTCCATTAGTTTAGTGTAACCTCACCCTTCATTCTGCCCGGTACAGCTTCCGCTTTGTGCAAAGCGGAAGGTTGCCCGGTATTGCCAGAGCACGATTGCTGAGCGAAATGAAAGCAAAGGGTTGGATATAATAGTATGAACTATCGCCACAACATTAAGTTAAAAGAGCTGATAAATAAATACTATTTGCCTATATATACCTTATAATAATTAAAGAAGTGTAACAATTATGCCAATTTATAGCAATACTTTTTTTAGATTTTTAAAAAAAAGAACAATAAGTCCATGCGGATTTTTTTATTGTAGCAACGCCATTCATTATGTCTTTAACCGATTGTACAGTGTCTTTACCCATAATTTTTTATTAATTTTATTACTTGACATATCATAGTATGTTATCCTGACTATAGAGGTTCTTTGAAATAAAGGTGCCAATCATTATTATGCTATATACGTTCAAAATAGTGCTTTATTGAAAGAGGTACAACATGAGTACAAAAAAAATAATCATAACGATAGTTACCATTACTATGTTATTGTCATGTAATGAGCAAAAATCAGAAAAGATAACCAATACCCAGGTGCAGAATACAACTAATGTCATTGCACATACCAGCGCCAATAATATCACCGCAAAGAATGAAGCTGAAACCACTACGGAAGTTCCAAAAAAAATTGTACCGGTTGAAAAGTGGGAATATGGATTTGGGTTAAACCAAAGCGGCAAGCCAGTGTGCTTTGATGTTACTAAATCAAAGTATAATACATTTTATAGATATATACCTGATATTGATGAAATTACCGGCGACATGGTAACAAGAGCAACCATTACTATCCGTACTAATGCAATAGTGGTATGTAATGGTAAAAAAGAGGTTAAATATTCAGCGGGTTTTGAACGCTCGTATATCAACAACCCCTGCAGATATTATAAGCATAAATTTGAAGACAACACCAATTATATATCCGCTGATGGTATTAACTGGGATACATTAGAAATACCAAATTTAAAAATAACCAATGAAACAAGCCCACTGGGGGAACCTATGGTTCTGGTATATTTTAAATGTAAATATTTTCAGGGTTCATACTATATTGTTTTTGGCGAATAATGACTGATTTTTTGTAATTTTTAAAATTTCCAATACTGTTTATATTGAATCAAGGAAGTCCACTATTTCCTTTTTGCTGCAATATTTTCCTGTTCTGCCTTCTTTAATCATTCTACCCAATAGGATATCTTCCATAATTTCTTTAATATCATTTCTATCTTTTGATATATCAATTAAATTAGCCCGTACCAGTTCTTTTAATTCATTTTTATCGATAGTTATTGTTCCCATAATCACACCTCATCAATGACATTTATACCGCTATAATACAATTGCTACCAAATGTAAATAACTCTTCTTACGCTTATCTTACAGTCGTTTTTATCCCCTCTGCATCTTTATTGTATTAAATATATATAAAAATTTTATTAACTCACATAACAATCAAATAGGCTCTGACCCTATACGGTCTTATCTCATTCATTTTATTAAATGAAAATATCTTCTCTATAAAAAAATAAATGAACTATCCATGTCATGTGAAGACGCCACGTATGGTGTTTCTACATAATTCATGGCGTCCTTACCATTGCTCTTATTTATTTATTTATTTTATTACTTGACATCATTTTTTATATAGTTTATTTTTATACAATCTTTTTTTGAATAAATACATGGCAGTAACCATGCCGTATGGTATGTTGTACTGCACATGAATCAGTGATAGTAAATAAACAACATAACATGGTAAAAACGTTGTTTGCCATGTTGTTGTTTCGGGAATACTAATTGATTGTAATTACAATGGAGGACACATGAAGAGGCTACATTACCTGCTCCCTGTTTTTATTGTTGCTTTCGTTTTTTCTTTTTCCGGGTGTGGTTATAACAAACTTCAGATGCTGGAAGAAGAGGTATTTAAAGCATACGGTGATTTAGAATCAGCATTACAGCGCAGGGCTGATCTTATTCCCAATCTGGTTGCTACTGTTAAAGGCTATGCGGCGCACGAAAAACAAACATTGCAGGCAGTGATAGAAGCGCGGGCAAAAGCCACTTCGGTACAACTATCGCCAAAGGATTTAAGCAATCCCGAAGCCATTGCAAAATTTCAGGCTGCTCAGGGTGAGCTTTCCAATGCGCTAGGCCGTCTCATGGTGGTTATTGAACGCTATCCCAATCTTAAAGCCGATGCCCATTTCACCGACCTTATGCATCAGCTTGAAGGCACCGAAAACCGAATCAATGTGGCACGCCAGCGTTACAACGAAGCGGTAAAAGATTTTAATTATAATATCAGAATGTTTCCCTATAATCTTACTAATATGATTTTACTTCACCTGGAACGCAAAGAATATTTTAAAGCCGAAGAGGGAGCAAAAGCGGCTCCTGAAGTTTCTTTTGATTAGCGATAGTTACTATGAAAAATCTGGTTGCACAATATATTACACAGGCTGACGCACAGCAGATTATAAGCACTGTCAAGAAGGTGGAAAAGAAAACCAGCGCTGAGATTGTTCCCATGATTGTTAATGCAAGTTTCCACTATCCCCTTGCAAGCGTGTATGCTGCTGTAACTTTATCACTTCCTGTAGCGCTTGTGTTAACTCATTATATAGCACCGCTTTTTTACTATAGCAGGGATAATATGTGGATTTTTATTGCGTTGTTTTCACTGCTGTTCCTTTTATTGAAAGGAACTATCGCCCGAAATATTTTTCTTTTGCGCCTTTTTTTAAATCAGCATGAGGTAGAAGCTGAGGTAAAAGAGGCTGCCATCACAGCCTTTTATAAAAATGGTTTATATAAAACAGCCGAAAAAAATGGCGTGCTTATTTATATCTCATTGCTGGAAAAGCGCGTCTGGATATTAGCCGATGAGGATGCACACAAAAAGATTGAGCAGGAATTCTGGGATAGCTGTGTTGCCACCATTATTGACGGAATAAAGAAAAAACAGTTTGTGCCTGTACTATGTACTGTTATAGAAACAATTGGCAGCAAGCTGTCAATACTGTATCCATACAAAAGTGATGATGTAGATGAGCTTAAAAATATAATTATTGGTGATAGCCAATGAGATGGTTTGCAACTATATGTATAACTATGTTTATAGTTGTTTCCCCAGGCTACTCACAGGATAGCGCCACGGTTTCAATACCACCGTTAAAAGGCCGGGTTAATGACTATGCAGGTATTCTCAATGAACAAACCGAAAGTATGCTGGAAGCAAAGTTGGCTCAACTGGAGAAGGAGGATTCAACGCAGGTTGTTGTAGCGACAGTTCCTTCAATTGGCGACGAAGACATTGAATCATATTCTATACGGCTGGCTGAAAAATGGAAAATTGGACAGAAGGGACTGGATAATGGTGTTATCATCTTAGTTGCATACAATAATCGTAAAATGCGCATTGAGGTTGGAAAAGGGCTTGAGGAAAAATTGACCGACCTTCTAGCAGGCAGGATTATAGATTACATCATGATACCACATTTCAAAAACGGCGATTATGATACCGGCATATCGCAGGCTGTTGATGCTATCATTGACATTGTAAAAGGCACATTTGATGCAAGCACATTGAAAAAAAAGAAATCGGTTTCTGACTATGCAACATTTTTTTTTATAGCGCTTTGTACATTGATGAGTGCTTGCTCAGCAAATAAATGGACAAGTGGTATATTAGGGGTATTTACCTTTTCCATTATGGGATTAATTTTTTCATTTGGATTGACTGCACTTATAGTGTTTACTGTTATTGGTTTTTTTGCCGGATTTATTTTATCATTCGTTCCCATCATTGGTGGCAAAGGTGGTTCTAGTAGCGGAGGATTTTTTTCTGGTGGTGGAGGCTTCAGCGGAGGCGGCGGCAGCTTTGGCGGCGGCGGTGCTTCAGGTAGCTGGTAAATTGCAAAACTCAGAATAGTATTCAAACAAAAGTTATTATAATTATTTTTTGTTAGACAGTTCATACAGTAAAGGACTTGCAATGTATTTAGGACTTGACGTAGGCGGCACACATACTGACACAGTAATTATTGGCAATTCAGGTGTTATTGCAAAGTCAAAGATTGCGACCACTCATGATAATCTGTTAAGCTGCATAACAGATTCTTTTTCCGCAGTTTTGGCCAATGTTGATCCATCGCAGATACAGCGTGTCAATTTAAGCACCACTCTTACAACAAATGCAATTATACAAAATAAATGTGAAAAAGTTGGGATGTTTGTCAGT